>CAZYRA010000010.1:2166-20415 GCA_964649385.1 uncultured Dehalococcoidales bacterium
TCAGCAAAGGCTCCCTGCATAGCAAGGACACCTACTCTCATCTTACCATCCTCGAGATGCTAGCAGTTCTTCGGCGGGGATTTGTTTGATATCCAGTCCGGGCATGGCTTCGCCCAGGTTTTTGGAGACCTCGGCAATGATTGCAGCGTCTTGATAGTGGGTGGTTGCCTTGACAATAGCTTTGGCCATGACCTCAGGCTTGGAGGACTTAAAGATTCCGGAGCCGACAAAGACACCATCGGCACCCAACTGCATCATCAGAGCAGCGTCAGCCGGAGTAGCCACGCCGCCGGCGGCAAAGTTGACTACAGGCAGTTTCCCTGTTTCGTGTATCTCCTTGACCATCTCGAAGGGGGCACCCATTTCCTTAGCCTCTGCCATAAGCTCTTCCTCGGGCATGTTTACCAGCTTGCGGATGGTGTCCATAACCGCTCGCATGTGCCTGACGGCTTCGACAACATTACCGGTGCCTGCCTCTCCCTTGGTCCGCATCATGGCGGCCCCTTCGCCGAGGCGGCGTAGTGCCTCACCGAGGTTACGACAGCCACAGACAAAGGGTACCTTGAAGTCATGCTTCCAGATATGGTGTGCTTCATCAGCGGGGGTAAGCACCTCCGACTCATCTATGTAGTCAACGCCGAGCGCTTCCAGTGCCTGGGCTTCCACGAAGTGACCGATGCGGCACTTCGCCATTACCGGTATTGAGACCGTCTTCTTGATGTTTTCGATAACGGTCGGGTCGGCCATGCGGGCTACTCCACCAGCAGCACGAATGTCAGACGGCACTCTCTCCAGCGCCATCACGGCGCAGGCGCCGGCTTCCTGGGCTATTCTGGCGTGCTCGGGGGTAACGACATCCATAATAACCCCACCTTTCAGCATTTGCGCCAGCCCGGTCTTAACCTTCCATGTGCCACTTTCCATCTTTTATGCCCCCTCTACTGTAACCTTGTTACTTTTTCATATTTTCCAGATATATTTTATCACCGCCGGGCTTGCTTAGCAAGTAAGTATGACTTCTGTATCTAACGTCACCACGCCCGCTCTTTTTGTTGGCAATTTGGAGGATGGTCTGTATAATACGTTAATAGCGTATATTTGCGAAGGGGTGATATATGCACAGGTATGTGCACGGTTACTCGGCAAGGGAGACGGAGCGGCTGTATGACCAGTCCCGCATCATGGAGGAGATGTTGCACTCCGGTACCGCCTATCCAGCCGGCAGCATGGTATTGGAAGCCGGCTGTGGCGTCGGTGCGCAGACCGTGATACTGGCGAGGAGAAGTCCACAGGCTGAGATTATCGCAGTGGATATCTCACTGGATTCGCTCAAAAAGGCGAGTGCCCTTATCAATCGAGAGGGGATAGCGAACGTTTCTTTCCAGCAGTCGGATATCCTGAAACTGCCGTTTGGAGAGGAGAGCTTCGACCATGTCTTCATCTGCTTTGTCCTAGAGCACTTCGTCCGGCCGCTAGAGGTTCTTATTGAGTTGAAGAGGGTGTTAAGAGAAGGTGGTACGGTAACGGTAATCGAGGGCGACCACGGCTCGTGCTTCTGGTATCCAGAAACGGCTGAGTCTCTCCGGGTATGGCAGTGTCTGATAGAGGCGCAAGCCCACCTTGGCCATAATTCTTTAATCGGCCGTCAGCTATACCCGCTGCTGAGACAGTCTGGATTTAACATCAGGTATGTCTTGCCCCGCTGGATTTATGTTGATGCCGGTAACCCTGGGCCAATGAGCGATGGTGTCAATAAGATTATGATACCGATGCTTGAGTCGGCGAGAGAGCAGGCGCTCAAGCTGGGGCTTATTGATGAAGCGGCCTGGCACAAGGGTATTAGCGACCTGTGCCGCTTTGCGGAACCTCCCGGTGGCACCTTCTTCTACACCTGGTTCAAGGCGGTTGCCCTAAAATAGCAGTAGTACCCGGCGCCCCCGGCCTCTTAAACCAGGTCTCTATACCGGGCGGTTTTGTTCAGGCCGAGGCTATCCCGCTCACCGTATGCTTTGTTGGTTGCCTTAGCTATCTGATTCGACAGCCCTTGGGTACCGCTATCAGCACCGGGATAGTAGAATTTCCTATCACCCTGTCGGCGACACTACCAAAGGCCCAGCGGGAGACTCCTGACCTTCCGTGTGTGCTCATAATAATTAGGTCCGCTGCATGCACTTCGGCATATTTCAATATCTCTTCGGCTGGGTCGCCACGGGATGTCTCGACTGTAGCGGTTACCCCATCCTTCTTTAGCCTATCGGCTAACTTGTTAAGGTAGCCCCTGGCCTCAGATTCGGTCTTTTCCCGCTCATGACGATAGGCGTTGTCCATAGGTTCTGGTGTAGCGCGGCTCACTTCGCTCTCACCAAACTGGGAACCATGAGGGTGAGGAATGGGCTCCATAACATAGAACAGGATTACTTCTGGGCACTGACTCCCTGTCGATACATGGGCGATATGGTCCAGGGCACACTCGGAGAAATGTGAACCATCCACCGGTGCCAGTAGCTTCTTATACATCTTGACCTCCTTGACTGCTTTCGTAGGTTTACTGTCTTTAGACTACCTTTGTGTTTCAGTCCTACAGTTTAGCTCTATCTTATGCAGCTGTCAATGATAATGATTGCCGTATTCGTTAATGGGTTGTCTTAACAAGGGGAAAGGAATAAGGGTAAGAAAAGAGGGGATTCATCACTCCCGGGTCCGACAATTAGTAACTAGTCCAAGCCATCGGCAAAGTCGAACTTGCCGCCCTCGTTAAATGGCCGCTGGCTTTCTGCTTGGAAAGCAGGACTAGATCGCTAATTTCAGCAGTGATTCTGGGGATGTCGGTTCATACCACCGCATCTTCCTGTTCTTGGGGTTCTGTATCGGGCTGGGGTGCTTTTTCCGTTAGTGCCCCGGTGGGACAGGTGGAAACGCACAGGCCGCAGGAATCACAGCTTGTTTCGGATAGCGGCATACCGAGGGTCGGCTCGACCCTGGTCTCAAAACCTCGTTCTACAAAGCCAAAGACACTAAGCCCTTCAATCTCGTTGCATATACGGATACACCGGCCACACAGGATACACTTGTTCTGATCCCTATAGATAAGGGGGTGCTCATTTTCATTGATGGGCAGGTGGCGCTTTGCGCCGGCGTAGTGGGCGTCGTTTACCTGGTATTCGGTAGCTAACTCGCGCAGCTTGCAGTCGACTGCAGCCTGGCATCCGCAGCCAAGACACCGCGCTGCTTCCTTAAGCGCCATTTCCTCGCTGAGGGCAAACTCTATCTCGGTAAAACTCTTCTTGCGCTCTTCCGGGTCGAGGATGGCTTGCTTGGTTCTGGCAATACGCTCGACATCGGCGAAATCAGCGGGGTCGATGTCATCCATTTCACCCTTACTACAGTTGTAGGGTTTTACATCCGGTACTACCGGCCGGCCGCTGAGATATTTGTTTATCGATTGAGCTGCTCTCCGCCCGGCACCGATAGCCTCTACCGCTGTAGCTGGACCTGAGGTGCAGTCGCCACCGGAGAATACTCCGGCTACGGAGGCGGCCATAGTTTCCTCATTGACGCTGATATAGTTTCTCTTGGTGAGTTCAATCTGGCTGTCCTGGTCCAGATTGGGGTTATCCAGAGCCTGGCCGATAGCGGCGATAATGTTATCCACCTCCATCGTGAATTCGGAACCGGATATTGGTTCGGGACGGCGACGACCTGAGCTGTCCGGCTCACCCAGTGCCATCTTGATGCATTCCATAGAAGCAACCTTCCCGTCCCTGGCACCGGCCTTTACCGGGGCGGTCAGGAACTGGAAGCGGCCCCCTTCTTCTTCAGCCTGTTCTATTTCCTCGGCATTAGCCGGCATTTCTACTTTGGAGCGGCGGTAGACAACGTTTACCTCGGCTACCCCCAGCCTGAGGGCGGTGCGGGCGACATCCATTGCGGTATTACCGCCGCCGATTACGGATACCTTATCACCTAAGGCAACCTTCTTACCCAGGGCTACATCTCTTAAGAATTCTATTCCGGAGATTACACCGGGCAGGTCCTCTCCCTCAATCCGCATTTTCTGATTGGCTTGAGCACCAAGGGCGATGAAGATGGCTTCGTAGCCTTCCTTTTTAAGGCTTTCGATAGTGAAGTCTATGCCCAGGGAAACGTTGCAGCGGACCTTGTGGCACAGGCGGGTGATAGTAGCTATTTCTTTGTCCAGGACTGCCTTGGGCAGCCGGTATTCGGGGATGCCATATCTCAGCATTCCTCCGAGATCGGGACTGGCTTCAAGGATGGTTATGGTGTGCCCTTCCAGTCCGAGGTAATAAGCGGCGGTCAGTCCGGCAGGACCTCCGCCGATGATGGCAACCCGGCGGCCTGTTGCCGGTTTGGGTTCTGGCAGGTATGGGTTTTCACTATTCATATCGTAGTCTGCGACAAACCTCTTTAAGGAGTTTATTGCTACCGGTTCATCTACCAGGTTGCGGCGGCACTTGGTCTCGCAGAATCGGGGACACACCCGGCCGCAGACCAGCGGTAGAGGGTTGGAGTCCTTGATTAGAGCCAGTGCTTCTCGGTAGTTACCGTTGGCGATAAGGGCGATATAGCCCTGAATATCTATTCCTGCCGGGCAGGTTAGCTTGCAGGGTGCGGTACAGTCACCGTAGTGGTCGGAGAGGAGCAGTTCCAGGGCCATGCGGCGCATACTGCTCAGGTCATCACTGGTGGTTCTGACCACCATATTCTCGGTTACCGGTGTAGCACAGGCTGGCATCGGTCCGCGTGCTTTTTCCACCTCCACCAGGCAGAGGCGGCAGGCAGCGGTTGGTTTTAGACGGGAGTCGTGACATAGAGTGGGCACCTTGATTCCCTGCTGCTCGGCTGCTTCCAGGATAGTGGTTCCGGCCTCTACTTCGACCTTTCTACCATTCAATGTAAATGCGACTTTGGGCATTTCCCTCTCCTTACTGGACCGATATGGCGTCGAGACGACACACATTCATACATAATCCACAGCGAATACACTTTTCCTGATCAATCACAAAGGGCTTCTTTCTCTCTCCGGAAATAGCCTCGGTAGGACAGTACTTGGCACAGACCCCGCAACCGGGGCACTTTTCCGGGATAACTTCGTAGGTAATCAAAGCTTGGCATTTCTTGGCGCGGCACTTGTGGTCGCGAATGTGCTCTTCGTACTCATCACGGAAGTATTTAATCGTGGTCAGCACCGGATTGGGCGCTGTCTGGCCTAGCCCGCACAGTGAAGTCCGCTTGATGGTATGGGCTAGTTCCTCAAGGAGACCGATATCTTCTTCTTTACCTTCGCCATTAGCAATTCGTCGCAGGGTCTCCAGCATACGCAGGGTTCCGATGCGGCAGAAGGTGCACTTGCCACAGGACTCCTCTTGGGTGAAGTTAAGGAAGAACTTGGTGATGTCCACCATACAACTGGCCTCATCCATTACTATCAGGCCGCCGGAGCCCATAATGGCACCGGTCTTGGTTACCGACTCGTAGTCTACCTGGGTGTCCGCAAGGCTAGCCGGAATAACACCGCCCGAGGGCCCCCCGATCTGGATTGCTTTGAATTCCAGCCCGCTTGAGGTGCCGCCGCCGATGTCAAAGACAACTTCCTTGAGCGTTATCCCCATGGGCACCTCGATCAGGCCACCGTGGGCTACCTTACCGGCCAAGGCAAAAACCTTGGTCCCCTTACTTTTTTCGGTACCGTAGCTGTTGAAGGCGCTGGCGCCGTGGAGGACAATCCAGGCGATATTGGCCAGGGTCTCCACATTATTGATAGTGGTTGGCTTCTCCCATAGGCCTGAGTTGGCCGGGAAGGGAGGACGGAACCTGGGCATGCCTCGTTTTCCCTCTATGGACATTAGAAGAGCGGTCTCTTCGCCGCAGACAAAGGCGCCAGCCCCCTGTCTAATCTTGATGCTAAAACTGAAACTGGAGCCCTTGATGTTCTCACCGATAATCCCCGCCTCCCTGGCTTGAGCCAGGGCTATTTCCAGGCGCTTGATTGCCAAGGGATACTCCGCCCTTACGTAGAAATAGCCTTCCGAGGCGCCGACAGCATAGCCAGCGATTAGCATTCCTTCGATAACGGTATGGGGGTCACTTTCCAAGACGCTTCTGTCCATAAAGGCACCGGGGTCACCCTCATCAGCGTTGCAGACGATGTATTTCGGTGTGCCCTGGGCTTTGTGGGCAAAGCCCCACTTGATGCCGGTAGGAAAGCCAGCTCCGCCCCTGCCCCTCAGGCCGGAAGTGGTAATCTCATCAATTACATCCTGGGGGGACATACTGTTTAGTGCCTGCTCCAACGCCTTGTAGCCATCAGCAGCCAGATAATCTTCAAGCGACTCAGGGTCGATTATGCCGCAGTTGCGCAGCACGACCCTCTTCTGTTTCGCCAACAGGCTGTTTAGCTCTTCCTGCGGGACAACCCATTCGGTAACCGGGTTGCCCTGGGCGATGTGCTCATTAATAATGCGGTCGACCTTGTCCGGGGTAACCTTACTGTAGAACATGTTTTCATTCTGAGGGGAGATGACCTCAATCAGGGCTTCGTTGTAGCACATACCCATGCATCCGGTCTGCTTCAGCCTCACATTCAGTCCTTTGCCTTGAAGCTGAGTGTTAAAGGCGTCATATACCTTTCTGGCCCCGGCGGCTATGCCGCAGGAGGCGAGCCCTATCTTTATTGTCCAGCTTTTATCTTTCTCTAAGGACATCAATTCCTCCTATTATGTCAGGGATATATATTTGAATGTGGCTTACTCAGCGGAAGCAGCCACCTCTTTTTTCTGAATTTCTTTCATCGTCTTGTCGATGGATTCCGGGGTGAGCCGCCCGTGAGTGTCGCTATTAATCATAATGCAGGGGGCCAGGCTGCAGCAGCCGAGACAGGCGACTCGTTCAACGGTAAACAGCTTGTTCTCGCTGGTCTCTCCTTCCTTGGCGCCGGTAACCTGGGCGATGATATCCGCTACCATCTCGGCGCCACACAGGTGACAGGCGGTACCGTGGCAGACCTTAATCAGGTGTTTGCCGAGTGGTTCGAGCCGGAACTGAGCGTAGAAGGTGACGATGCCGTATATCTCACTGGCAGGGACATCAATGTCGTCGGCTACCCGCTGTATGACTGCCTTGGGTACATAGCCGAGGGTATCCTGAACCTCCTGTAGAATCGGTATCACGGCACCCCGTTCCACACTGTGTTTACGGGCGATGGCATCAACTACACTAAAGTCTATTTTTTCTTCGGTCATGCTCCCATCGGCCATAGTTATCTCCTTTTCTCACTACTTAAGTCCAAGTTTGCTTGAAGTGCTTTGACTTCAGGTATCATCAACAGACTAAAGGCTAAGTATTGACCAGTAGATATGCTCTCAGCCCCATTTGAATCGCTCCTCTGTAGCATTCATTGTTTACTTTGGTTGACTCAAGGCAGGTTGACCGGGGTAGAATTAGCTTACTGAAACAGGTTTGGTGAAGCAAACTCAACAACACCCATTATAACCTATTATAATATATGTCCTCAGTGGATGTCTAGCTTATGGGAGCATGCAACCGATAACTGAGTAGAGCCTGGTAAATGGTATGAATGATTTATTGGGGCAGGTTGGTCTTAGTCCTTGCTCTCCTCTTCTCTTCCCCAGTTCTGCATAATCTCCTTGATACGCTGAGCGAGGTTGGGGTTCTTGCGCAGGCGTTCTATAAGTATAGGACAGCCCTCCAGCAGTGAGTTCTGGGCGGCAGATGCCATACTTGACATAAGGTTTTGCATGTTTATGTCGGGGGATTGTGAAGAGTCTATTCCGGAGACTGATTGCTGAAGCTGACGGCGGATGTCCTCAGCGGTAAATCTCATTGGCATAACACAGGATTTGTACCACGGACATTCCTTACATTGGATTATCCCGTGGGCTTCATCTAAAACATCACTCATAGCTAACCTCTTTTTGACTGACAAGTCAGTTACTCATAGCAACTGTGACCAACTACGACATAATCTTACCCAGTCTATTTTCGATGGCTTCTTTACTCGGGAAGGCGCCGATTACCTTTTCTTGAATTATACCATCCCGGTCAACAAAGAAGCTGGTCGGGTAGTATTGAATTCTGTATTTCTTGACGGCGGCACGATTACTGTCAAAGAGCACGGTATTAAGCAACGGGGAGAGGTTATTGTTCTCAAGGAACTGTGTTACCGTGCCGGGACTCTCGCCGACGTTAATCGCAAGTATTACCAGTCCGTCCCCATGCATTTCACTATACACCTGCTCCAAGTGTGGCATCTCGTTACGGCAAGGAGGACAACCGGTATGCCAGAAGTTAATCAGTATCGGGCTGCCGTTGAAGTCACTTAGAGAGACGGACTCGCCATCCGCATTTGGCAGTACAAAGTCGGGTGCTTTCTTTCCCACTACTGCCTCATCGGTTGCGGAGCCGCCGGAGCCACCGGAACAGCCGGATATCAGCATCACCAAGCTGAGAGAGGTTAATATTATTGCCAGTATTATTCTTGGTGTCTTACTCATCCTTAGTCTCCTGTTTATCATTTATCAGTTAATTTTACTACTAAATTGCTCCAGTTAACAAAGTAAGCCTGCCTGTTGTGACTAGTATCCCCAAGACTATGAGCACGGCGCCGCTGGTAATATATACTGCCTTGGAGTGACGTTGGATGCGTTTCAGTAGCGGCGTTACCCGGTCGAAAGCGGCGCCGATTATCAGAAAGGGTATTCCCAGGCCGAGAGAGTAGATAGCCAGCAGGGAGGCGCCATGCCAGGCGGTTGCCGAAGCCGCGGCGAGCATTAAGATGCCCCCCAGTATGTAGGTGGCACAGGTCATCGATACCATTGAGAATATAGCGCCAGTGGCGAAGGAGCGTATGTAACCGGTCTTGGTACTCTGAGACGGGGTAAGCCGCTTCTGGAAATTTAGCTGCGGCACTTTCTGGGACAGCAGAAAGAGCGTGCCGAATACTATCAGCAGTATGCCGGCTACTTGTTTGAGCAGGGAGAAGTTGATGCTGATGGCAAGACCGGCCAGGCCGGCCCCGGCACCCAGACCGACGAAGACGGCGCTAAAACCGGCGACAAAAGTAAGAGAGTGAAGGAATACCCGTACATTCTTTTTATCGGCTCCAGGTTCAAGAATTTCAGGACCGGCTAGAATGGCCAGGTATATCGGGGCCAAGGGCAGGACGCAGGGTAGCAGGAAGGAGGCGAGCCCGGCAACAAAAGCGGTTATTGCTGATATATTTTCCATCGTCGGTATCCTATAGTAACATTAATGTTACGTGATTTGGGCCGGTGTATTTAGCAGGCTTGAGTTTCATATTACGCTGGTCAGGAGGTGGTTTCTCTTCAGCTTCTCGATAATGATATCACGGATCGAGTCACAGGCGTCAGCAATCTTGGGAGTAATCAGAGAATAATAGACGGTATTGCCTTCCCTGTGGGCGGCAAGCACTCCCGTTTTGCGTAACAGGGCAAGGTGTTGGGAGGCTGTACACTGCTTGAGGTTCAGGCTTTCTGCCAGCTGGCTGACTGATCTAGTCCCCTTGCGTAGCTCACGAATAATCATCAGGCGTTTTGGTTCGCCCAGCGATTTGCATAGTTCGGCCTGAAGCCGAAAGCCCTCCATTACAATGTCATTGTCCATACCTACCCCTTCAGATATGTTAGTATATTGATATATTAGTATATTGATATATTATTATATTGTTATATACTAGCATACAGGATAAATCTTGTCAAAACCAAGGCTTCAGATGGGTGGGTGTGATATCTGGATGGGTGATACCTTGCCGTAAAACCGGTACGCAGGCTGGAAATAGCCTCCCCTGCACTGTTAAAATATAGGTGAGGAAAAGTATGAGGTCGTTAAGCTATACCCAGATTGCTACCTATCAGAGCTGCTCTCTGCTAGTTTTCGGCTACCTGACTATCGGACGATGTGGTAGAGGTCTCCCCCCCTCCCCCCAACTTTCGTGAATGGGCCTTCTCTAGCTGGTGCAGGTGCTTCTGGAATACCGCTCCGATGATATCACCAACGGTCATTACCAGGGCGTCCTCTCTATTATCGGTATAGTAACTCTGGCGGATATCTACCTGAGTGAAGCCGTATTTATGGTATAGCTTCTGAGCGGTAGTGTTGGAAGCCCGTACTTCCAGGATAAGGGTACAGGCATTTTGTTCCATAGCCAGTCTTATCATAGCTATCAACAGGTGCTCACCTATCCCACGCCGTTGGTAGCCCTGTCGTACCGCGATGTTTGTTATATGAGCCTCATCAGCCATCATCCAGAGGCCGGCGAAGCCGATAATATACGGTTCCTCAGTTCTCCAGTCCGGCTTCCCGTCTTCACAGGCAGTAATATAGTGGGCTAGACTGACCTTAAGCTCACGCTCGTAGTTTGCCGGTGGCCACATGGCAGGGAAGGCTTCATGATCAATCTCAGTGACCTGGGCAATATCCTCCTGGCACATCCGGCGTATGTAATAAGGCAAGTTCCCTTCTCCTTCAAGGCAGGCTCAACTTTTGAGCACTATTGTAGCACATACCATCCTGTTGTTATATATCTGGGCCGCTACAAAGACTATCTTTTTGGGTGTTTCATTCGTTATAATTTATGCACAGGGTAATACTCGTAAATACCTTTAAGGAGCGGGAAGTTATCAGGTGCAAGATGAGGAGAGCCTTGTCCAACGAGCAAAGCAGCACGACCAGGAGGCTTTTGCACAGTTGTATGAGAAGTACTTCGATAAGATATATCGCTATGTAGCGCTTAAGGTAGGGGACAGGATGGAAGCTGAGGATATTACCCAGCAGGTCTTCCTCAAAGCTATTAAGTCCATCGCTTCCTTTAAGTGGAAGGGGTTTCCCTTCTCCTCTTGGCTGTTTCGTATTGCCCACAATCAGATTATTGACTATCTGAGGAAGAAGACGAAGCGGGAGGTCGTAGCTCTTGATGATACCTTACTCACCAGTGATGATGACCCTCAGCTGGTTTTTGAGCGTAAGCTGGATATTGAGCAACTGGCTCTGGCGACAAAAAAGTTGACTCGGGCGCAGCAGGAGGTAATCTCCCTCCGTTTTGCTGGTGAGTTGCCGATTGCCCAGGTAGCGAAGGTTATGGGCAGGAGTGAAGGGGCAGTAAAGGCACTGCAGCACAGCGCTGTAGTAACGCTGCGTAAAGTATTGACTGGTATTGGATAGATGAATAAAAACAGAGAATTTGAAAACATCTTTGATGACTGTTTGGAGCGGCTGGCCAGGGGCGACACCCTCATGCAGTGTCTTGAGAGCCATCCAGAGCAGGCGGAGCAACTCGAACCGCTGTTGCGGACGGCTCAGATGGCCAGAGAGACGTCGGCGATTCTGCCTCATCCGGAGTTTAGGGCTAGGGCCAGGTACGAGTTCCACTCGGCGCTTCAGGAAGTGGTGTCTAAGAAGAGGCCGTCCCTGTTTGGTTTGAGGACGCGGTTGGTAACGGCCATGGTGGCACTCAGCATCATCCTGGTGTCCGGGGGTGGTACTGTGGTGATGGCCAGCAGCAGTATGCCGGACAATCCTCTCTATCCGCTAAAGCTAGCCAGTGAGGAAGTGCAGATGGTGCTAACTCCATCTGATATCGATAAGGCAGAGGTGTGTTTTATGCAGGCCGATAGGAGGGTGGACGAGATAGTATATCTGGCTGATAAGGGTGATGCCCAGCAGGTGGATGTGGCTGCCGAGCGCCTGGATGAGTGTCTGGAAACGCTGGTGGAAATAGCCTCCCCTGAGGAAGCGGAGGTGGTAGAAGAAGAGGCTCTTCCTAGAGTGCTGACGGTACCGACTGAGGAAGCATCAGTAGATGGGGCGACTGAGGAGAGTGTATTGACTGGTGATGGTGACCTCAATGAGATGAAGACGACCGTGGTTTGCCATGCCGCTAGTAACCAGTCTGCCCTGCTCCGTAAGTTGATGGATGCGCCGGAGTCGGTCAAGCCTGCCCTGCACCGGGCAATCACGGTCTCGACCATCGGCTATGGGCGGGTCCTCACCATCTTTGATTAGTCCGTGGTCTTTACTTAAGATTGTTCTCTGGTGGGCTAACTAAATGGTAGTTTCGCCGTTTTAATGCTAGGAAAGTGAATTCTCTCGAAATAAGGAGGCAGGAAATGAACAGAAAGTGGCTTCTGGCAATAGCTCTGGTGCCGGTAGTACCGATAGTTGCTCTAAGCGGCTGTTGTTTTGACATCCCGGGCATAACTGGCGTTGGTTTTGACCGCTCCCCCTCGGCTCTAGAGGTCAACCTGGATAGTCAGCAAGCGGGGATTTGGGTCACCGGCCAGGGGGAGACGATGGCAGCTCCCGATATTGCCGTCCTGAGGGTGGGTATCGAGGCCCAAGAGGCAACGGTGGCTGAGGCTCAGGTGGAGGCAGTGGAGGCGATGGATGGGGTAATGAAGTCCCTGATCGATAGCGGTGTGGCGGAGAAGGATATTCAGACCCAGTATTTCAATATTCGTCAGGTGACTAGATGGGATGACGTAAAGAGTGAGAATATTGTCATTGGCTACCAGGTGACCAATATGGTGAGTGCCAAGATAAGGGATATCGATAAGGCGGGCACCATTATTGATGCGGTCGCCGCGGCTGGGGGAGACTTCATCCGTATCGATAGCATCGACTTCTCCATTGATGACCCTCGAGGCTACTATGACGAGGCGCGGCAGGAGGCAGTCGCTGATGCCAGAGCCAGGGCGGAGCAACTGGCCGACCTGGCCGGGGTCAGTCTGGGGCAGCCGACCTATATCTCGGAGAGTGCTCAGTCGTCGCCCCCTATCTACCGGGGAGGGGGGATATACTATGATGAGGCCATGGCGATGCCAGAGACGTCAATCAGCCCTGGTGAGATGGAGGTCAGCCTTACTGTTCAGGTGCGCTATGCTATTCTCGAATAGCTGAGTGGTTGACTTCGTAAGAGGGTAAAGATTCTAGTGGGGGGAATCCTGCTTGGTGGGTTCCTCTCTGTCTTTATCTCTGGTTTAGAGTAGGGTTGGTTGAGGTGGATTCCCCTTGTTGTAGGGACGTCCTAGGTGCTCGTAGGCCAGCCTGGTTGCCAGCCGACCGCGGGGAGTCCGATCCAGGAAGCCTAGTTGCAGAAGATAGGGCTCGTAGACATCCATAATGGTATCGGCCTCCTCGCTGACTGAAGCGGCAATAGTATCCAGTCCTACCGGACCGCCGTTGAATTTGTCGATGATGGTGCTGAGGATCTTATGGTCGATTTCATCGAGGCCAATGGGGTCGACCTCGAGCTTGCCCAGCGCCTCAGTTGCTACTGACTGTGAAATCAACCCGTCGGCCATTACCTGAGCGTAGTCTCTGACTCGCTTGAGCAGCCGGTTAGCGACACGGGGGGTACCCCTGGCCCGGCAGGATATCTCCTCCGCTCCTTTGTCCTCAGTCTCTATCTGAAGAATCCGCGCCGAACGTTTCAAGATGGTTTCAATAGACATACGGTCGTAAAAATCGAGACGGTAGACGGCGCCAAACCTGTCCCTTAGGGGGGGGCTGAGCAGGGCAAAACGGGTCGTGGCGCCGATGAGGGTAAAGTCGGGTAGATTTATCCTCAGATTTTTGGCGCCGGGGCCCTTACCGATAATAATATCCAGGGCGAAGTCCTCCATAGCCGGGTACAGCATTTCCTCCACCGTTCGGTTGAGGCGGTGAATTTCATCGATAAAGAGTATATCCTGGCTGCGCAGATTGGTCAGGATAGCTGCCAAGTCTCCAGTGCGTTCTACTGCCGGGCCGGAGGTAATCTTTATGTTGACTCCTACCTCACTGGCTATAATGTGGGCTAGGGTAGTTTTACCCAGCCCCGGCGGGCCATAGAGCAGTATGTGGTCGAGTGCCTCACCCCTGTTCTTAGCGGCAGTGATAGCTATCTTCAGGTTTTCCTTGACCTTCGTCTGCCCGACAAAACCAGTTAGCTGCCGGGGCCTCAAGCTGGTGTCAAGTGACGTGTCATCAGTGCTGAGTTTGCCTGATATAACCCGACTTATGGTATTTCCCTCCCTGGATCCCTGTTCAGGTCATTATACCATATCTTTTCACGAGCAGTTCACTTTTTGGTTAGTACCCGTTAATAAAAAGCCGCCCCGCTTAGGTCGGGGCGGCCCTATCTTGTACAAAAGAGCAGGCTGTATCGTGGGCTTTAGATAGCCAGTCCCCTTAGCTCTTCACCTTCGGTCTCTCTGCCGGGTGCTAGCTCCGGGGTGTCTTCCTTAATTGGATTATAGGCTGGGATTAGCTTGCCAATAATGACATTTTCCTTAAGTCCTTTCAGTCTATCCACCTTGCCGGCAACGGCGGCTTCGGTAAGCACTTTGGTGGTCTCCTGGAAAGAGGCGGCGGCTAGCCAGCTGTCAGTATTCAGTGAGGAGCGGGTTATCCCCATTAAGGCAATGTGGGCAGTGGCTGGCTCCCCACCCTCAGCAAGTACCTTGGCGTTTTCGTCCTCATAACGGAACCTGTCCACCAGCTCTCCGATTACCAGCTTGGTGTCACCTGATGAATCAATATAGACCTTGGTCAGCATCTGGTGGGTGATAACCTCAATGTGCTTGTCGTTTATGTTTACCCCTTGTGAACGATATACCTTTTGCACCTCATCTACCAGGTAGCGCTGGGCAGCCTCTTTACCTTTAATATGAAGAATATCGTGTGGGTCGATGGAGCCGTCGGTCAACTGGTCTCCAGCCTGTATTTTGTCCCCTTTTTGGATACGAATATGGGTGGCTGCGGGAATATCATATTCCCGCACCTCACTATCTTCATACCTGATGGATAGCTTTTTCTCTTGAATAGTCACTTCACCGCTGACGCGGGCCAGTATTGGTTGAGTCTCAGCAGGGAGTGATTTTTCCTGTGGTGGGGTTTCATCCGTCTGGGGTGGACAGGCTAGGGGTGTGCCGATATTTACCCGTGCTTCATTCTGCGTCAGGATCTGCCAACCGTCGGGCAGCGCGTATTCATCATAGAATACTTCAGAGCTGGCAATCTTGATTCTTCTCCCCTCTTCATTATCAATTATATCAGCTTCACCATCTATTTCTGAGACGATGGCCTGGGACTTAGGTGTTCTGCCTTCGAATAGCTCTTCGATTCTGGGCAGACCGGTGGTGATGTCAAGCCCGACGACACCGCCGGTGTGGAAGGTGCGTAGAGTTAACTGGGTGCCCGGTTCACCGATGCTCTGGGCGGCGATTATGCCTACCGCTGTGTTCAGCTTGACTAGCTTGTCGCTGGCAAGGTCCCAGCCATAGCATCGTTGGCAGGTGCCCTGCCTTGCTTGACAGGTGAGGGGAGACCTGACCTGAACTTCGGTCAGCCCGGCATCGATAATCCTCTTCACCTTCTCGTCATCGATTTCTTCGTTACGGTCAACGATGGTCTCATTGGTCTGCGGGTCAACCACTTTACTAGCGGCCAGGCGGCCGGTGATTCGTTTAGCGAGTGGTGGTAGTAGGCTATCTTTTTTAGGCTCAGATATCCATATTCCATCCCGGGTGCCGCAGTCTTCCTGACGGATGATGGCATCCTGGGCGACATCGACGAGACGCCTGGTTAGGTAACCGCTCTCCGATGTTCTCAAGGCGGTGTCAGCCAGTCCTTTACGGGCGCCATGAGTTGAGATAAAGTACTCCAGAACACTAAGCCCTTCACGCAGGCAGGACTTGATGGGGAAATCAATTATCTTGCCCGAGGGGTTGGTCATCAAGCCCCGCATACCAGCCATCTGCCTGATCTGGGAGATATTCCCCTTGGCCCCTGATGTTGACATCATATAGATGCTCCCGTAGCGGTCGAGGGACTTGGAAATGGACTCGGTTATCAGTTCAGTGGCTTCCATCCACACTCCGATAACACCATTATAGCTTTCGCCTTCGGTGATTACGCCGTTGTTATATTGCTCTTTGATGGTGGCCGCCTTTTCCTCGGCGTCTTTTATCAATTCCACTTTGTCCTCTGGAATCTTAACGTCACTCATGCCAATGGTAGTCCCTGACTTGGTGGCATACCGGAAGCCTAATTGTTTTAGGTTGTCCAGTACTACCGCCATTTCCTGACTACTCAGTAGCTTGTAGCAGCTGGCTACTAGTTGCTTTGAAGTTGACTTATCGATTACCTTGTTGTAGTTACGTAGCTCTTGGGGTAAGACCTCATTGAATATGATGCGGCCGGCACTGGTCTTAATCCTCTGTCCGTCTTGTTCCGGAACCCTGACCTCAATCTCGGCTCTGAGGTCAATAATGCCGATATTGTAAGCAAGCTCGACTTCTTCTAGACTGCCGAAGATTTTGCCTTCCCCTCTGGCGCCGAGCTTGATGGTTGTTAGGTAGTAGCAGCCGAGGACCATATCTAGGGTCGGGATTGCGATTGGCTCACCGCAGCTTGGCAGCAGCATATTGTGAATGCTGAGCATTAGCTCTCTGGCTTCCTTAACCGCGGCTCTGGATAGAGGTAGATGGACTGCCATCTGGTCGCCGTCAAAGTCGGCGTTAAAGGTGGAGCATACCAGGGGATGGAGCTGGATAGCGCTACCGTCGATAAGTACTGGCTCAAAGGCCTGGATGCCGAGTCGGTGAAGGGTAGGGGCTCGGTTCAGTAATACTGGGCGCTCCTTGACAACCTCCTCCAGTATGTCGTATACCTCGGGATTAGCTCTTGCCACCAGCCGACGGGCGCTCTTGTCACTGAAGGCAAGGCCGCGCGCCATCAATCGGTTCACAATAAATGGTTTGAATAGCTCCAGGGCCATTCTTCTGGGTAGGCCGCATTGGTGGAGCTTGAGCTCTGGACCGACAACGATGACCGAGCGTCCGCTATAGTCAACCCGTTTGCCCAGCAGATTTTGGCGAAACCGCCCTTGCTTACCCCTGAGCATATCTGAGAGTGACTTTAGTTTGTGGTTGCCGCTGAATGAGACGGCTCGTCCCCCTCCTTTCTCATTGTCGATAAGAGAATCAACTGCCTCTTGGAGCATTCGTTTTTCATTACGGATGATAATATCGGGGGCGCCTATCTCCAGCAGGTGTCGCAGACGATTGTTGCGGTTAATCACCCGGCGGTATAGATCATTAAGGCCGCTGGTAGCGAATCTGTCTCCATCTAGTTGGACCATAGGCCTGAGGTCAGGGGGTAGTACCGGCAGCACCGTTAGAATCATCCACTCCGGTTTATTGCCACTGCGGCGGAAGGTCTCCACTACCTGTAGCTGCTTGCTTGCTTTCCTGCGGCGTTGGCCTGAGGTAAGGAGGGTCTCCTGAATGAGAGCATTACATGTTTCATCGAGGTTAGTGCTCTTAAGAATTTGGAGAATAGCCTCGGCTCCCATCCCGGCCTTAAAAGTTTCACCGAATTTCCGTTTCAGGTCCTGGTAGCGGTTCTCATTGAGTAGTGTATGCTTACGAAGGTCTTCCAGCTGTTCAATATCGCTGGCGGACTGCTCTTCAAACTGGGCCTTTTCGTCAGCCCAGTCGCGTCGGAGTTGATTTATCTCCTCTACCGTTGCCCCTGCCTGCTCTATCTCGGTGATTTTAGTTTCTAAGGCGCTTTTACGTCCCGCTATTTCCTGGGAGTTTCTCTCCTTAAACTGTTCAATTGCTCCCTGGCGTGCTTCCTCGTCTATCGAGGTTATAATATAGTGTGAGAAGTACAGGACACGCTCCAGGCTTCGTGGCGATAGCCCGAGCAGCAGCCCCATCCGGCTGGGTATTCCCTTTGAAAACCAGATGTGACTGGCCGGACTAGCTAACTCAATATGCCCCATCCGTTCCCGGCGCACTTTAGACCGTGCTACTTCAACACCACACTTATCACAAATGACCCCTTTGTAGCGTATCTTCTTGTATTTGCCACAGAAGCACTCAAAGTCTTTAGTCGGGCCAAATATTCTCTCGCAGAAAAGACCATCCCTTTCCGGCTTCAGGGTGCGGTAGTTAATAGTCTCCGGCTTGGTCACCTCACCATAGGACCAACTCCTAATCTGTTCCGGTGAAGCCAGAGAAATACGGACAGCATCAAAATCATTAACTTCAAGCGTTATCTTCTTTCACCTCTTTTTCGGTGGAATCCGTAGTCTCATCGGATATAACTGCTTCTTTGGGGGGGGACTCTATAGTCTCCTCGGCTAGGGCGGTGCCATCTTCTTCAGCAGGCGCCTCAGCTTCAAGCTCGGCGGTTGTTGTGGAGGGT
>CAZYRA010000010.1:20515-24955 GCA_964649385.1 uncultured Dehalococcoidales bacterium
GCTTCAAGCTCGGCGGTTGTTGTGGAGGGTCCCCCTGTTTCCTCAGCCAGGGTGGCCTTTTCCTCTTCTTCACTGAGTACTTCAACAGCAAGCCCAAGGCTGCGTAGTTCCATAATCAGGACCTTAAACGATTCTGGTACGCCCGATTGGATAATGTCTTCATTCTTGACGATAGCCTCGTATGTCTTAGCTCGTCCGCTGACATCATCTGATTTAATGGTTAGAATCTCCTGAAGGTTATGTGCGGCACCGTAGGCTTCTAGCGCCCATACCTCCATTTCACCGAACCGCTGTCCACCGAATTGGGCCTTGCCGCCCAGGGGCTGCTGGCTAATCAGGGAGTAGGGGCCGGTAGAGCGGGCGTGGACCTTATCTTCAACTAGGTGATTCAGCTTTATCATGTAGATGTTGCCCACGGTTATTGGTTGGTCGAATGGTTCACCGGTATGTCCATCACGGAGCTCAACCTTGCCTTGAATAGGGGGGGCAAGGTGTTGTTCGGCACTCACCCTGTCCACGGCCTGCTCCAGTTCTTCCCGGTTAAGGTCGCGGCTGGCTATCCCCAGGTCTTCGAGCCATAGGCGCAGGCAGATATCCTTTGCGTCCCCGGGAAAATCATCACTGAATGCTTTCTCTCCATCATAGCCTTGATTGCTAACCCACGCCTTAGCTATTTCCAACTGCATGGTCGGGTTTCCGTTGCCGGGGGTATTGTCAACCGCTCCGGACTTCCGGGCCAGCCAGGCTCTGGACAGTGCGGCTTCTATGGCGGCGTCATCGGCACCATCGAAGACCGGAGTAAGTACTTTGATGCCTAGTGTTTGGGCGGCCCAACCGAGGTGGGTTTCCAGTACCTGGCCTAAGTTCATCCGTGACGGGACACCGATCGGGTTGAGAATCATATCTACAGGTGTACCGTCGGGCAGGAAGGGCATATCTTCAGCGGGTGCTATAATGGAAACGACCCCCTTGTTGCCATGCCTTCCGGCCAGCTTGTCTCCTACTGATAGCTTCCGTTTTTGAGCAACCCAGATCTGTACCCATTGGTTGACCCCGGCAGGAAGGTCATCCCCTTTGTTGCCGGAAAATTCCTTTACGTTAATTACCTTACCCCACCCGCCGTGAGGCATCCGCAACGAAGTGTCTTTTACCTCCCTGGCTTTCTCGCCAAAAATAGCCCGCAGCAACTTCTCTTCGGCAGATAGTTCGGTTTCGCCCTTTGGCGTAATTTTGCCGACCAGTATATCGCCCGGACCGACATCGGCGCCGATTCGAATAATGCCTGTTTCATCAAGATCACGGAGGCTTTCTTCACCGACATTGGGTATATCCCGGGTGATTTCCTCAGGCCCCAATTTAGTGCCCCTGGCTTCAATCTCATGCTTGGAGATGTGAATGGAGGTAAACTTATCTGCCTCAACCAGTCGACTGCTGATGATAATGGCATCTTCGTAGTTATAGCCTTCCCAGCTCATAAAGGCGCATAGGACATTCTGACCGAGGGCTAACTCACCGTTGTCGGTGCCTGAGCTATCGGTGATAACCTGTCCTGTTTCTATCCGGTCACCTCTATCGACCAACGGGTGCTGGTTAATGCAGGTCCCCTGGTTGCTGCGCACAAATTTCATAAGCGGGTATATCTCCTGCTCACCGTTGTCGTTAGTGATAACTATCTGTGAACCGGTAGCTGAGGTTACCACGCCGGGATTTTTGGACAGGAATACCTCCCCGCTGTACTTAGCGGCTTCGGCCTCCATGCCGGTAGCTACTATGGGTGCCTCGGGGCGGAGCAGTGGTACTGCCTGCCGCTGCATGTTAGAGCCCATCAGGGCACGGTTGGCATCGTTATGCTCAAGGAATGGTATAAGTGCTGTGGCAACACTGAATATCTGCTTCGATGACACATCCATCAACCCAATCTCTTCTGGTGCTGTCACCAGGTAACGCTCAGCCAGTCTCGCCTCAACGTGGCTATCGACAAACTGGTTATGCGAGTCAAGTCTGGCGTTTGCTTGGGCAATGGCATATTTGTCCTCCTCGTCAGCAGTGAGGTAAACAATCTCACTAGATACAAATGGCACCATCTTTATTTTTCTGGCCGGTAGCTTTGACAACTGCTGGGCGGTATCGCTAGCAATCACGGTACCGGCCTCTATTATCGTGTTGCCCTGGTCATCAACTACCGCTTCGCGTGCTGTCTTACCCTTGAGGCCGCTATCCTTATTGCTCATCTCGGTGATGACCATCCGGTATGGGGTCTCAATAAAGCCGTGCCGGTTAATCCGGCTGTAGATAGATAAAGAGCCAATAAGGCCGATATTCGGTCCCTCGGGGGTCTCAATAGGGCAGATTCTGCCGTAGTGTGAAAAGTGGACATCACGGACCTCAAAGCCGGCGCGTTCCCGGGATAGGCCTCCCGGCCCCATGGCTGATAGGCGGCGCTTATGAGTTATTTCAGCCAGCGGATTGGTCTGGTCCATGAACTGTGATAGCTGCGAACTGCCGAAGAATTCCCTGATGGTAGCTGCTATCGGACGGGCGTTGACCAGAGCGCTGGGAGTTACTTCTTCAGATCTGAGAGTGCTCATACGTTCCTTAACTATTCGCTCTAGGCGCAGCAGGCCGATGCGGAGCTGGTTTCTAATTAGCTCGCCGACGGTACATACCCGACGGTTGCCCAGGTGGTCAATATCGCCGGCAACATCATCACCGTTGTTGATCATAATCATCCGTCTTATGATGTTGACAATATCTTCTTTGTCCAGGACTCGCAGTTCCTTGGTATCGTCAAGTTCCAGTCGTTTATTGAGCTTGTAGCGACCGACTTCTCCCAGGTCGTAGCGCTGGGGGTCAAAGAAGAGGTTTTTTATTAGTCTTTGCGCATTCTCGGTGGTGAGGGGGTCGCCAGGCCGCAGTCTTTTATAGATATCGAGTAGGGCGTCGGAGGTATTTCTGACTAAATGGTCTCGTTCGATGGTTGTTCTAATGAACTGGTGCTGTGATGACTTGTCCTCGTTGGAAAATAACTCGAGTAGATCTTCATCATTGCTGTAACCTATAGCACGCAGTAGTGTCGTGATCGGAATTTTGCGTTTACCGTCTATTTTGACTGAGATGATATCTCGGTTGCTGGTATCGATCTCCAGCCAGGCGCCGTGGGTAGGAATTAGTTTGGCATGACATAGTTTGCGGCCGCTTGAGGCATCCTCCTGGAGCACAAAGGAGACGCCAGGGGAACGGAGCAGTTGGCTTACCACTACCCGTTCCGCCCCGCTGGTAATGAAGGTGCCTTTGGCTGTCATCAGGGGGATGCTGCCGAAGAATAGCGATTCCTCCTTGATTTCGCCGGTGCTTTTAATTAGTAGTCTTGCCTTAACGTAAATGGGGGTTGAGTAGGTCAGGTCACGGTGACGGCACTCCTGTTCGGAGTGCCGGGGGGGGCGAAACTCGTAGCTGACAAATTCTAGTGCCAGCCTGTTGCCGGTAAAGTCCTTGATGGGTGATATCTCATCCAGCAACTGCTTTAGCCCCTCTTCCTGTAGCCAGCGGAATGATCTTAATTGGACCTCAATTAGATTGGGGACTTCCAGTATCTGAGGTAATCTGGCATAAGATTTTCTGGGTACAAGAGAGCTTTTCTTTCCGGTGTGTGTTGATGTAAAAACCATATTCAGTCCTACTCCTTAAACAGACACGAGAGATTTCTGTATCGCTATCGTACTAATAAAACAAGACAAAACAAGACAAGATAAGGCCAACGGCACATTGAGGGGTGATATGATATAAAAGATAAGATTTAAGAGGCATGATACAAACTCTAATACTACTACTATTGTTTTTGTATGTCAACTTTTTCAAGTGTCAAGACTCTTTAGAAATGTCCTCTGGTAACCTCACACAGGTAATGCCTGACTGGTGCATTGAGGTTGTAGGCTGTATTTTCTCCAGGGATGATCTGGAGTAGGGGTATACTTCCTCTTCGGTTCAGGGTTTTGTTGCTTTTGATGGGTAACCATGGGTTTCCCGGGTAACTCCTTGATTTCCGTGAAGAGGACATCCCTGTCCTTGTAGACTATGTGGATTGACCTATCCGAATGCTCTTGCACCATGACCCTTCTCTTGGCTGGTGGTAAGTTGGAATGAGACACTATCTGGAATAAGCGGTTGAAGATGCGTTGCCGAGGGGATAGGGAGAATGCTTAAGGCGGGAGAGGTAAAAGCGACGCCTGAATTCATAGGACTGGATGAGTTTTCGGTGAGTGGGCGGCGTTTGTATCACATGGCCATCTGTGACCTGGTCAAAAGGGAAATTATGGAGGTAGTAGAAGGGCAAGGGAGACAGGGGGTAGAGGAATACATGGATATTCTCTCCGATCCTGAAATGGTTAAGGGAGTGGTAATGGATATGCATGAAGCCTTTCGTCAGGCAGTCCGAATGTG
>CAZYRA010000011.1:0-8997 GCA_964649385.1 uncultured Dehalococcoidales bacterium
CAGCGTAGGGCTGGCCACTGACGGCGATGCTGACCGCCTCGGGGTTATCGACGAGAATGGCACCTTTATCAGCGCTCACCACGTTTTTGCCCTGCTCTGCCTTTACCTGCTGGAGGTGCGTGGGGAAAGGGGACCGATAGTCAAGACGTTAACGATGAGCAATATGATCTACCGTCTGGGAGAGCTATTTAATGTACCGGTCTATGAAACGCCGGTAGGCTTTAAATATGTGGCACCAATAATGCAAAGTGAGCAGGCGCTTATCGGCGGTGAAGAGAGCGGCGGCTATGGCTTCAGAGGCCATGTCATGGAGCGAGACGGCATCCTGGCCGGTCTCTATTTTCTTGACCTGATGATTAAGACAGGGAAGCGCCCTTCAGAGCTAATTGACTACCTGCACAGTAAGGTTGGCCCTCACTACTACAGGCGTATTGATGTAAAATTTAGCGAGAGTGAGCGTCAGGCCATCAGCAAGCGGGCCAGGGACTACTCTCCTGAGTCAATAGATAACATCAGGGTAAACAGTTCGGATACCAGAGACGGCTTCCGGTTCATGCTGGCTGACACCTCCTGGCTACTCATAAGGTTTTCCAGCACCGAACCGCTGCTCCGCCTTTACGCAGAAAGTAACTCCCGGGAACGAGTGGAAAGGCTGCTCGGGCTGGCCCAAGAGTTGGTTAAGGCTTAAGCCACAGTCCAGATAAATTTGAGGATAAAAGGGGTAGTCCACTCCGTGAAATAAGGGGGTAGAGTCAATGGATGCTTCTATCTTAGATGACCCTCAGGTATTTAAGCAATACGACCAGGAAGATATGCTCACCTGCCTCAAGGAAATGCCATCGTTATGTCAACTAGCCTGGCGGATGGCGAGCAACTTCGACCTGCCCCCGGACTACACCACCGTTGACAAGGTAGTTATTTTAGGTATGGGTGGTTCGGCTGTCGGCGGCGATTTAGTCAGCAGCCTGGTAATAGCTGAGGCCAAGCTGCCCGTTACTACCTGCCGCGGCTATCAACTTCCCGCCTTTGTTGATGACAAGACCCTTCTTATTGCCTCCAGCTACTCAGGGAACACCGAGGAGACCCTGTCTGCATTTGAGCAGTCCCTTAAGACAAGAGCCAAAAAACTGGCTATCACCACCGGCGGTAAACTTAGAACGATGGCTGAAAAAAGAAATGTCCCCGTCTTCAGCTTTGACTATAAAGCCCAACCCAGGGCAGTACTACCCTTTAGCCTGATACCAATCCTCTGCTTTCTACAGCGGTTAGGCTTAATAAGCGATAAATCACAGGAGATAGGCGAAGCAGTGCCAGTCCTGGAGAACTTATCACGAAGAATAAGTGAAAGCATACCCATATCCCGAAACCCGGCCAAGCAACTGGCCGGCAGGCTATATCACCACCTGCCGGTAGCATATGGCGCCGGCATAGTCTCCGAGGTAGCCCGCCGCTGGAAGACCCAGCTTAACGAGAACAGCAAAGCCTGGTCCTTCTACGAGGTTTTTCCAGAGCTGAACCACAATGCTATTGTCGGTTACCAGTTTCCCGAAGACCTAGCCGGTAAGATAGTAGTAGTGCTGATCCGTTCCGCCCTGCTACCGGAACGGATCCGGCTCCGCTACCAAGTAACCTGCCAGCTCTTAGAACAAGCAGGGGTTGACTACCAGGTTATCGATGGCGACGGTGATTATCCCTTGAGCCAAGTGATGAGCCTGGTACTCTTCGGTGATTATGTCAGCTACTACCTGGCAATACTCTATCGGGTTGACCCTTCACCGGTAAAAGCGATAGACTTTCTCAAAGAGCGGCTAGCCCGGGAGAAAAAGGAAAGGCGGTCTGCCGATTAGACTTTACTAGGTGGAACAATGTACTATTTCGCTTACGCCTCAAACCTGAACCGGAAACAGATGCAAGAACGCTGCCAGGAGAGCAAGCCCAGGTTCACCGCCACCCTGCATCACTACCGGCTGGTCTTCGCCGGATGGACCCGAACGTGGCGGGGGGGAGTGGCCACAATCCGGTCGTTCAGAGGGGAAAAGGTCCGAGGCGGTATTTATGAAGTCAGCGAAGAGTGCTTGAAGCGGCTGGACAAATACGAAGGCAGTGATTATCAACGGCTAAATATCATCGTGAATAATGAGGATAATGAGCCGATAGAAGCGGTAACGTATATCAACAACCGCCAAGCCCAAGAAAGTAAGCCCTCCGCCGAGTATCTAACCGTCATCCGGCAGGGCTACAAGGACTGGAGGCTTATCTAGGCCGGCAGAAAAAATACCGGGATCAAACAGTCAAAGCAATCATACACACTGACCGATGATTCCGGTATTCCTTATCATCTAAAACGAGCACGGCTATCTTTTTCCCCGATAAAGACTAACGCTTGGTATACTGAGGCGCTTTTCGAGCCCGTTTCAAGCCAACCTTCTTGCGCTCCTTGACTCGAGAGTCCCGCGTCAACTGCCCCTCCTGACGCAGTACCAGCCTAAGCTTTTCATCAGCTTTTACCAAAGCCCGAGCAATGCCGTGGGAAATAGCCCCGGCCTGCCCTGATATGCCACCGCCATCTACCTTAGCCACAACATTATATCTGCCAAGGCTTTCCGTAATGACAAGCGGCTGCTGTATGGTACGCCGATGCTCAAGGCGGGGGAAACGCTCCTCATAGGGTAGATTATTTATGATAATAGCACCCTCTCCCGGCATCAGCCTTACCCTGGCAATCGCCGTTTTACGTTTGCCAGTTCCGTAAAAGTAAGCCTGTGTTTCCATCTGAACCATATCTCTTTTCAGGATTATAGAATCCTTACTCTTTATCCCCCTTTCTTGATACTAAGGAGAAGCGGTTATAACCGTAAGGCCTCATTCCTCTCCTTCACCTTCAGTCTTAGCCAGCGCACCCCCTGTCTGAGCCATGTGAGGGTGCTTATCACCAGCGTATACCTTCAGCTTTTTTATCATACTGGCACCCAATCGATTATGTGGCAACATCCCCTTAACCGCATATTCAACTGCCCGAGTCGGATGAGTCTGCATCAGCTTTTCAAAGGTGACACTCTTAAACCCGCCGGGGTATCCTGAGTGCCGATAATAGACCTTCTGCCTGGCTTTATCACCACTAACCCGGATCTTCTCAGCATTGAGAACAACCACAAAATCACCAACATCCAGATTACGACAAAACATTGATTTGTGCTTACCCATCAGTAACTTAGCCGCCTCAGTAGCTAACCTACCCAAAATCTTGTCCGAGGCATCAATAACATGCCACTCCCGCTTAATCTCAGAGACCTTGACGCTATAAGTTTTCATTATGTCTCTCCTCCAAAAGAGACCGGGTAATTTACCCTCATCAGGCACAGTCCACAGGCTGGCGCCATCGGACCGGCCAGACCCGGCACCCTCGCCTCAATTATACTGCAAAATTCACTGGAACTCACTCTACCCAGTCCAACCTTTATTAATAGTCCGATTGTATTACGCACCTGGTGGGGTAAAAAGGAATTAGCCACCATATTGAAAACAGCCAATTCTTCCTGCCTCTCCATCACCGCTCGATATACATACCGCACCGTGCACTTCTTCTCCACACCAATACGGCTGGCAAACGAAGCAAAGTCATGCTCACCAAGAAGGGCCTGACAAGCTTCATTAATAGCCTTAATATCCAAGCGCCCACCAACAAGGTGAGAAAAACCCCTCCGGATTGGAGACCGGGTCAAATCGCTTAAGGTATGGTAATTGTATTCCCGGCTAACAGCATCACGCCGAACATCAAAAGAGTCTGCTAATCGATAAGCCGCCTTAACCGCGATATCCCTCGGCAAATAACAGTTTGTTCCTTTAACAAAGGTCTGCTCGGGGAGGAGTGAATCAGTACGAAAACTAACCACCTGTCCACGAGCATGAACCCCGGCATCAGTACGGCTGGCTGTTGCAATCCGGCACCTCTCCCCAGTCAACCTCCGGATTGCCTGCTCTATCTCTCCCTGGATAGTAGCTAGTCCAACCTGGAGCTGAGAACCGTGATAGCATCTACCATCATATTCTATTATTAAAACAACCCTGGTGACTGCCACCAATCTCGCAACCTTTTTACTCTACCAGTTCCAATCTAACCATAGCTGCGCCGTCACCTAATCTAGGACCTAACTTAATGATACGAGTATAGCCCCCGCTACGCTCGACATATCTAGAAGCAAGGTTATCAAATACCTTCTCAACCGTCTTGGCATCGATAATAAATGATAATGCCTGGCGGCGGGCATGAAGTCCCCCCTTCTTACCCAGGGTAATAACCCTCTCAGCTAGGCTGTGCACCTCTCTAGCTTTAGCCTCCGTGGTAGTAATCTTCTCATAGCCCAAGAGGTCGGTCACCATATTACGATACATCGCCCTTCTGTGCCCCGAATTCCTGCCTAGTTTTCTGCCAGATAATCTATGTCTCACCTTCCACCCCTTCTTCTGCTGGTGTAGTTGACTCTTCTGCTTGCGGTTTAAGAGAAAGCCCCAATTCCTCAAGGCGTTTCTCTATCTCCTCTTTAGACTTCAGCCCGAAATTCCTCAGCGACAGCAACTCACTCTCCCTTTTACTGATAATCTGCCCTACCGTCTCAATATTACCACGTCTCAGGCAATTCATCGTGCGCACCGATAGATTCAGGTTAGTCACTGACATATTGAATAACTCTTCAGGGATAGACGATCGAA
This sequence comes from uncultured Dehalococcoidales bacterium, assembly GCA_964649385.1. Classification (GTDB taxonomy): domain Bacteria; phylum Chloroflexota; class Dehalococcoidia; order Dehalococcoidales; family UBA5760; genus UBA5760. Next base: position 4,711 of record CAZYRA010000011.1, read on the forward strand.
CAACCTGCTCCTCTTCATCCATCCGAGAGACCTGAGCATAATCAGCAAAGGAGGTCAACTGTTCTACCAGAATCGCCGCGCTCTGGGTGATGGCTTCTACCGGTGATATTGTGCCATCCGTCCACACCTCCAGAGACAATCGCTCGCGACTGGTCACCTGGCCAACATGCGTCGGCTCAACGGCAAAATTAACCTTTCGCACAGGAGTAAAGATAGCATCAATGGGAATCACTCCGATAGGCAGGTTATCACCAGGGGAAGCCATCCGATAACCTTCACCTATTTCCACATCCAGTTCCACATAGAGCTTAGCTTCAGGCGAATCCAGAGTAGCCAAGTATAGTTCCGGATTGGTAATGCTAAAGTCAGTCGATGACCTAATGCCTGAAGCATAAACACACCCCTCTCCTTCCGCCTCCAGTATCAATTTACCCGACTGCCCGGAAAGAGGAATTAGCCTTAATTCTTTAATATTAAGGACAAGCTCGGTGACATCTTCCTTCACATAAGGAATAGTAGCGAATTCGTGCTGCATTCCCTCAATCATAACCCCGGTTACCGCTGCCCCGGGGAGATAACTGAGCAGCACTCTGCGCAGTGAATTCCCCAGAGTAACGCCAAAGCCCTTCTCCATCGGCTCAGCCAGAAACTGGCCAAAATTGCCCTTACTCTCAACACAGGTAATCTTCGGTATCACTAGGCGAGACAAAACGCTCCCTCCTTATCAACTGACTTATCGCGAATAGAACTCAACTATGGTCTTCCCCTCAAATTTAGCCCCAACTTCATCAGGGGTAGGCAGCGACACCACCCGGCCAACCAAGTTCTGCTTGTCCAGACTCAACCAACTCGGTAGGAACTTGGCACCAATATTCTCAGCTACTTCCTTATAGTACTCAGTTTTGGTACTGCTCTCCCGCCAGGAAATGCTATCATCCTCTTTAACCAGACAGGATGGTATATCGGTCTTACGCCCGTTGAGCTTGATATGTCCATGACAGACTATCTGTCGAGCTTGAGAACGAGAATCGGCGAAGCCTAACCGATAGACTATATTATCAAGCCGTCGCTCCAACAGCACGATAAGGTTCTCTCCGGTAATACCCTGCTGCCTCTCAGCCTGAGCAAAAAGTCTCCGGAACTGTCCCTCCATCATCCCGTAGGTATAACGGGCCTTTTGTTTTTCCCTTAATTGGACACCACGGTCAGAAACCCGACGGCGACGACCGGTGTGTTGCTGGCCGGGCGGCTTCGCCCGCCTATCAACAGCACACTTAGGGGTAAGACACCGGGCACCCTTAAGCATTAACTTTTCGCCGCTACGACGACACAACCGACAAACTGCTTGAGTATATCTTGCCATTTCTTACCCTCTATACCCGTCTTCTTTTTGGAGGACGACAGCCATTATGCGGAACAGGAGTCACATCCCTAATACTGGTAATAAAAAGACCCGAACTCTGTAGAGAACGAATCGCCGATTCACGACCACTGCCTGGACCTTTAACATAAACCTCTACTTGACGTAAGCCATGTACCATAGCTTTCCGTGCCGCATCACGAGCTGCCAGCTGGGCTGCATAAGGAGTACCTTTACGCGAGCCCTTAAACCCAGCCGTTCCTGAGCTTGCCCAGGCAATAACACTCCCCTCCGGGTTGGTGAGGGTAATTATGGTATTATTGAACGTCGACTGGATATAGGCCTTTCCCACTGGAATAGACTTCTTTTCCCGCCTTCGGACCTTGGTACGCTTCTTCTCTGCCATTCCTACCTCCTACTTGACTATATCTAACAAAACCAGCTATTTCTTGGTCATACCTCGTTTCTTACCTCTACCGGCCACCGTCTTCTTAGTACCACGACGTGCACGAGCGTTGGTCCGTGTTCGCTGCCCCCTAACCGGCAGGCTATGCCGATGCCTGAGGCCGCGGTAGCTGCCAATTTCAATAAGGCGCTTGATATTAAAGTTAACTTCTTTCCTGAGGTCGCCCTCAACCTTATACTCCCGGTCAATAACCTCCCGGAGACGGTTAACCTCATCTTCAGTAAGACTATCCGCTTTGGTATCAGCACTAATACCTGTCTGGGCCAGAATCCTCTGGCTCAATTCAGAACCAATACCATAGATATACTGTAGCGCTACCCATATTTGCTTGTTTCTTGGTATATCTACGCCAGCTATACGTGGCATTAAGATCCCTCCTTACTTCAATGGATGATGGCTTAGCCCTGCCTCTGCTTATGCCGAGGGTTGGAACAAATGACCCTGACCACCCCCTGCCGCTTAATCACCTTACACTTCTCACATCTAACTTTAACCGAAGCTCTAACTTTCATCACAAATTCCTTACTTACTGCTTTAAGCGATAGGTAATTCTACCTCGACTTAGGTCATAAGGAGAAAGCTCTACTATCACCCTATCACCCGGTAATACCCTGATATAATGCAACCTTATTTTACCCGAAATATGCGCCAGCACCTCATGCCCGTTGGATAACTCGACACGGAACATAGCATTAGGTAGAGGATCCAACACTATCCCTTCAACCTCAATAGCCTCTTTTCTAGGCATATACTACCCCTCTAGGCAACAGTCAACACCTCTGCTTCAGCACCGGTAATGGCAATGGTGTGCTCGAAGTGTGCAGAAAGGCTGTCATCAGCCGTAGATACCGTCCAGTGGTCACTACCAAGCCGGGTACGCCAATCACCCATACTTACCATAGGCTCAATAGCAAGGACCATTCCCTTTTTCAACACTGGCCCTGTTCCCGGTTGCCCAAAATTAGGTATCTGAGGCTCTTCGTGCATCTGGCGACCGATACCATGACCAGTATACTCCCGGATTACGGAATAGCCCCCTGACTCCGCACAGCGCTGAACAGCAGCGGAAATATCTCCCAGCCTCGCCCCGGCATAAGCCTTAGCAATACCAGCCTCCAGGGCATCCTCAGTAATCTCCATGAGCCGTTTAGCCTCCGGTTTAACCTCACCAACACCCACCGTCACTGCCGCATCCCCCTGAAAACCGTCATAAATTGAACCAAAGTCAAGGGACACGATATCGCCTTCCTTTAAGACCCGCTCCCCCGGAATCCCGTGCACTATCTCATCGTTTACCGATACACAGAGATTAGCCGGGAAACCGTGGTATCCCTTAAATGACGGCTTAGCTCCCAGTTTCTTTAACTCTCTACCGGCGATAACATCCAACTCTTTAGTCTCCATTCCCGGCCCTATTACTCCACTCAATATTTCCAGCACGACGGCTACCATCCTACCTGCTTGACGCATAACCGTAATTTCCCGCTCTGACTTAATCACAATACCCATTTCTTAGCAAACCCTCTCTAGAACCGCGACAACCCTCTTTCCAGCATCTTCTACACTTCCCTCCCCATCTACTTCAACCAGCCTGCCTGTCCTAGTATAATAATCAATAAGGGGAGCCGTCTCACCAAAGTATACCATAAGCCGCTTCTTCACTGTTTCAGCTATATCATCGGGACGCTGATATAGCTCACCGCCACACCTATCACACCTTCCCTTAACCTGGGGAAGAGAATCTAGCTCATGATATGGTGCCTGGCAATTACGGCAAATCCAACGCCCGCTCAAGCGCCGCAGGAGCACCTCTGGAGAAACCCTGATATACACTACACTATCAATAGCTCTGGAGCTACCGGTTAAAGCCTTATCCAGCGCTTCAGCCTGCGGCAGATTCCTGGGAAAGCCATCCAGGACTACCCCTGACTCACAGTCCAAATCCGCCAAACGCTCAAGCACCATCTTTGTTGTTATCTCATCAGGAACCAGTGCCCCATCCTCCATAAAAGACCTGGCCTGCCTGCCTAAATCGGTATCCTGCTCCAGTGCCTGGCGGAAAAGGTCACCAGAAGCGATATGGACCAGATTCAACTTTTGAGCCAGATAAGCAGCCTGCGTCCCCTTGCCGGAACCAGGAGCACCTAGAAGGATAATATACACTATTTCCCCTTTTTCACAAAGACTTCTTCAAGCCCCAGCTAAGCTGTCTATTTGATAAAACCCTCGTAGCGGCGCATAACCAGCTGTGCCTCAATCTGCTTCATGGTATCCAGAGCAACACCAACCACAATAAGCAGCCCCATACTGGACAACTGTATCACCTGAATACCGGTAGCCTCCCGGGCTAGGAACGGTACTATCGCCACTATCGCCAAGAACAGGGCACCAGCCCAGGTAATACGCTTTATAACCATATCAAGATACTCTTTGGTATTCTTACCCGGTCTGATACCGGGGA
>CAZYRA010000011.1:9097-15080 GCA_964649385.1 uncultured Dehalococcoidales bacterium
ATGAGCGGTATCATCCCGGCTGTATTTACTCGCAGGGGAATATGGGTTGAGCCCGATTGCCTATACATACGACCACCTTTAAAGACACTCTTGGCATACTGGACCGGGATACGGCGGTGCGCCTCGGTAAAGATGACAATTACCGCAATGACAATTAAAACGATAATGACATAACCAACGACATTAGGTACACCGACGCCCTGGGCAGCAAAATAGCCCTGCTGCACCAATCTACCTAGGCCAGCCACGATACCACCAAAGATTAGTATCGAGATGCCGTTACCAATACCATACTCTGTAATAAGCTCACCCAACCAGACCAGGAACATAGTACCCGCTATCAGCGACAGGACCATAGACACCATGGGCAGAACGGCAGTACTACCAACTACCCCTTCCCGCTGGAGCAGGATTATCTGACCATAACCGGAAACACCAGCCATCGGTATGGTCAACCAGTGGGTTATCTGATTAATCCTATTCCGACCCGTTTCCCCCTCCAGAGACAGGGCATGTAAACGGGGGATAATCGGCGTGAGCAGCATCATAATAATTGAGGCGGTGATGTAGGGGTAGACTCCCATTGCGGCGACACTGAAATTCCTCATTGCACCGCCGCTGAACATATCAAGCATGCCCAACATCGCATTTTGAGCAAATAGTTCCTGCAGCGCATTAGCGTCTACCCCGGGCAAAGGGACATGAGCCACAAAACGAAAGATCACCAGTATGCCAACGGTAATGAGAATCCGCCGCCTTAAGTCCGGCAAACGAAAGGCATCAAGCATTGCCTGGAGCAGTCTTGGTCTGCTAGCCTGTCTCTGCCGCATGCCCTACCTCCTCCACGGTACCACCTGCTGCCTCAATCTTAGCTCTAGCAGCAGCAGAGAACTTGTCTGCCTTTACCGAAAGAGGGTAACTGATATCACCCCCCGCCAGAATCTTGACCGGATACCGCAGCGACTTTACCACTCCCGCAGCAAGCAGTCTTTCCGGCGTTACCTCACTCCCCACCTCAAAGAGGCTAAGCTTATCTAGATTAACAACGCTATATTCTACCCGGAAAATATTGGTAAAGCCGCGCTTCCTCGGCAAGCGCCGGATTAAAGGTAGCTGTCCACCTTCGAAGCCGGGCTTCATCTTGAATCCGGAACGGGACTTCTGCCCTTTCGAGCCTCGCCCAGAATAGGTACCGTGACCGCTACCATTACCACGGCCCACCCGCTTCCGTTTTTTCTTGGAACCAGGGGCTGGAGATAATTCATTCTGCCTCACGAGCTTGCTTCCTCCACCTTAACCAGATGTCTTACTTTATTAATCATACCTCGGACTGCAGCGCTGTCAGTGTGGACAACGCTCTGATTTAGCCGACGTAAACCAAGAGCCCTTATAGTTTGCTTCTGAACCTTGCTGTAACCGATACCGCTCTTGACCCAAACAACACACAATCTAGCCACCAGTCACCGCCTCCTTCTCAACCCGAGTACCCAACCGACGCCTGGCTAACTCCACCTTCAAGTCTTTAAGCTGCCTTAGCGCCAGTATGGTCGCCTTCGCCATATTAACCCGATTAGAACTGCCCAGTGACTTGGTCAAAATGTCCTTAACTCCAGCTGACTCCATAACAACCCGGATACTGCTGCCAGCAATGATACCCGTACCTGGCGCCGCTGGTTTCAGCAAGACCCTAGTAGCACCAAACTTCACCACTATTTCGTGGGGAATGGTAGACCCTACCATCGGCACCTTAATCAAGTTCCTTCTGGCGCTCGCATTAGCCTTATTAATTGCCACCGGTACTTCCTTAGCCTTGCCCGTACCAACACCGACATATCCGTTACCATCACCAGTCACTACCAGAGCGCTAAAACTGAGGCGCTTGCCCCCTTTCATCACCTTAGAGACACGGTTAATATAGACAAGCTTGTCAGTTAGTACCAGTTCTTCCGGGTTTATCTTACTTACCAACTCTTTCATCTAACCAGAAACCACCTTTCTAAAACTTCAAGCCTCCCTGTCGCGCTGCCTCAGCCAGAGCCTTAACTCGACCATGATATTTATATCCACCACGGTCAAAAACCACCTGGCTTATCCCCTGTTCCAAGGCCCGTTTAGCCATCAGAGAACCAACAAGCTCAGCCTTACCTACCTTGACCCTACCGCCGTTTGTTTCCCCCTTTACCTCATGGTCAAGAGTTGAGGCACAGGCCAGGGTATGCCCTTCCGAATCATCAATAATCTGAGCATAGATATGACTCAAACTGCGAAAAACACACAAGCGCGGCCTATCGGTAGTACCACTTAACCTAGCCCTAACTCGGGCATGCCTATTCTTACGTGCCACCCTTGGTTCAATTTTACCCATCTTATTGCTCCATCGCCCCTTACTTAGCAGCCTGCTTACTCTTACCCGGTTTCAAACGAACACGCTCTCCGGCATACCGGATACCCTTACCCTTATAAGCATCAGGCGGACGAATAGCCCTAATCTCAGCTGCCATCTGACCAACAACCTCTTTATCAATCCCGCTTACCTTAACACGATTTGCCGCCTCAGCACTTAGGGCCACTCCGGGTAGGGGGAATACCTCCACTGTGTGAGAAAAGCCCATACGAAATACCAGATTGTCCCCCACCTTTTCCACCCGGTAACCCACACCTACTATTTCCAAGTTCTTCTCGAAGCCACTGGATACCCCCATCACCATGTTAGCCAAGAGGCTCCTTGTCAAGCCGTGCAAGGAACGATGCTCCCTGTTATCACTGGGACGTGACACAGTCAGACTACTTTCGCTCAAGGTAATCGACATATCAGGGCTAAAACTACGCAAAAGCTCACCTTTTGGCCCAGCTACAGCGACCCTACTGCCCTCAATATTTACCACCACGCCTTGTGGTACAGTTATTGGCATCCGCCCCACTCTAGACATTTACATTAACCTCGCTGCTGAATTAGTAAATATAGCATAGCAGTTCACCACCAACACCCTTGCGCCAGGCCTGCTGTCCCGTCATGACACCATCAGGTGTAGAAAGGATAGCAATACCCAAGCCGCCATAGACACGGGGGACTTCTTTGTGCCCGGCGTACACCCTCAACCCGGGCTTACTCACCCGCTCCAACCCGGAAAGGACGGGGTGATCCCTATCATCATATCTAAGACCTATCTTAATCACCCGATGGGCCCCTCCCTTGATTATTTCATAGCCGCTAATGAAACCCTCTTCCTTAAGTATGGTAGCAATAGCCAGCTTCATCTTCGATGACGGTACCAGCACGCTATCATGCCTTGCCATGATAGCATTACGTATTCGGGTTAGCATATCAGCAATTGGGTCAGAAACAGTCACTCATACCCCCTTAGTCTATGCTTATTCTATCAAACATCCGTTACCAGCTTGATTTCCTTACCCCAGGAATCTGACCGGCAAGAGCCAACCCACGGAAACAAATACGACACAGACCAAACCGGCGCATGTAGGCACGGGACCGGCCACACAGATAACATCGGTGATACTGCTGTACCCTATATTTTGGCGGGCGCTTGGACTTTACAACCATTGATTTCTTAGCCATCTATCTCCACACCTAATCCTTACTGAAGGGCATACCTAATAACTCCAGCAAATGCCGACCTTCCTCATCCGTCTTTGCTGTAGTAACAACCGAGATTTCCAGTCCCCGTATTTTGTCTACCTTATCATAATCCACTTCAGGGAAAATAATCTGCTCGTTAAGACCCAGGGTATAATTGCCCCGACCGTCAAAGGCATTCAGAGAAACCCCCTGAAAATCACGGCGGCGGGACAGAACGGCATTCACCAGCTTATCAAAAAACTCGTACATACGTTCTCCGCGCAGGGTTACCTTAAGCCCGATTGGCATACCTGTTCTTAACTTAAAGGCAGCGATAGACTTCTTGGCCCGGGTGATTACCGGATGCTGCCCCGAAATAGCCACCAAATCACTTTCCGCGGCCTCCAAGGCCTTGGCGTTCTGAATTGCCTCCCCCAGGCCAATGTTAAGCACCAGCTTCTCCAAACGGGGTATCTCCATTACATTACGATACCCGTAAAGCTTCACCAGGTTAGGAATGACCTCGTTTTTATACCTTTCTCTAAGTCGTGACACTTAATCAATCACCTCATGACAAGAACGGCAGATGCGTACCTTTCCACCATCCTCCAGGGAACGGAAGCCAACACGGGTAGGATGATTACACCGACTGCACAGCAGCATAACATTTGACAAAGTGATTGGTGCCTCCTGCTCTATTATACCTGCCTGCTTGACCTGGCCAGTGGCTTTGGCATGTTTCTTAATAAAGTTGATACCCTCGACTACCAGCTTTTTGTCCTTAGGATAGGCAAAACGCACCTTGCCTTTTTTACCCCTATCTCTACCGGCAATAACCAGTACGGTATCATCCTTTCTAATCTTCATAGTCCCTTACCTCACAACACTTCCGGAGCCAGCGAAATGATCTTGGTAAAGTTCTTCTCGCGCAACTCCCTGGCTACCGGCCCAAATATCCGGCTCCCCTTGGGATTATTCTTATCGGTAAGAATCACCGCCGCATTTTCATCGAACTTGATATAAGAGCCATCAAAACGCCGATACTGTCCCGCACTACGGACAATAACCGCCTTGACCACCTCTCCCTTCTTCACCACCGCCCCCGGTATTGCCTTCTTCACCGAAGCAACAATAACATCACCGACCCGAGCGTACTTTTTCACACTACCCAGTATATTAATACACATAAGCTGCCGGGCCCCGGTATTGTCTGCCACCTTTAGTCTGGTTTGTGGTTGAATCATATTACTCCACCCTAAAACTTCAGGCTATTTCCTTAGGCTGAACCTCAACTATGTTTCCCTTAGTTATTACCTCAGCTACTCGCCACCTCTTTAACCGTGAGAGCGGGCGAGTCTCTTTAATCTTGACTACATCGCCCAGTCCACATTTATTACCTTCGTCATGGACCTTATATTTGACCGCTCTCCTCACCGTCTTCTTATAGAGTGGATGACGTCTGGGCGTTTCCACCGCCACCACCACCGTCTTATCCATCCGGTCACTCACCACACAACCAACCCTTGTTTTACGTTTAGCTTCCATATCCCCAAACCTACCTTATTCCTAGCTCTCTCTCCCTGAGTATGGATTTTATTCGAGCAATCCTTTTTCTAACCATCGGGATTTCACGATGGTTAGTCAACTGCCTGGTGGCCAAGTGAAGGCGACAATTAAAAAGCGCTTCATAAGCCGACTCTAATTGTTTTTTCAATTCCTCATCACTGAGAGCCCTGATTTCTTCAACCTTCAAATCTACACCAGTTCCTTATTTTACAGAATCACCACCAATATTCGCCCCGGACTCTTTGACAACAAACTTGGTACCGATTGGTAGCTTATATGAAGCCAGCCGCATAGCCCCCTTGGCTACCTCCTCATCAACACCCCCCATCTCAAACAGGATTCTCCCCGGCTTAACCACAGCTACCCAGTGGTCTACCGCTCCTTTGCCTGAGCCCATTCGGGTTTCGGCCGGCTTCGCCGTAACCGGCTTGTCCGGGAATATACGTATCCATATTTTACCGCCACGACGGACATAATGAGTCATCGCCCGCCGGGCAGCCTCAATCTGACGATTGGTAAGCCAAGCACACCCTACTGCCTGCAATCCAAAACTGCCAAAAGCAACTGTGTTACCTGCCTGAGCATTACCTCTACGGCGTCCTTTATGAGTTTTTCGGTACTTTACCCGTTTAGGCTGCAGCATCTTGCCCCTCTACTTCTGTAGAAGTAGAGGCGGTAGCCTCTGCCTTCTTCTTTCTCCCTACCGGCTTGGCCGGTTTCTCCTCCGCTTCCGCTGGAGCCGCCTCTACAACTGCTTCAGCCACTACCTCCGCCTTCTTTCTCCTTACCGGCTTGGCCGGTTTCTCCTCCGCTTCCGCTGGAGCCGCCTCTACAACTGCT
>CAZYRA010000011.1:15180-23064 GCA_964649385.1 uncultured Dehalococcoidales bacterium
TCAGCCACTACCTCCGCTTTTAACTCTGCAGACGGTACTATAGCCTCTCCTTCTAACTCCACAGAAGAGGGCTCTCCTACACCATCATCCCCCACCACTCCAGCCAATACCTCCCCCAACGCTGTGGCAGCAGCAGATTCTACCTCGGCATCCACATCAGCTACCAGCGCAACAGGTACTTCTTTCTCAATTTCTTCCGCCTTGGTTTCAGGAAGAATATCCCCCTTATATATCCAGACCTTTACCCCAATCCGACCGAGAGTAGTATGAGCCTCAGTAAATCCATAATCAATATCAGCCCGCATCTTATGTAAAGGCACCTGCCCCTGGTGCATCACCTCACGACGGGCTATCTCAACACCACCTAACCGCCCCGAACAACTAATCCTGATTCCCCGGGCTCCGGCCTGAATGGTACGGAAAATCGCCTGCTTAATTGCCCTCCGGTAAGCAACCCGCCGCCCAATCTGCTCGGCTACCGCCATCGCCACTAAGTTGGCATCAAGCTCAGGCTGCCTGATTTCCTGGATGTTAAGCTGAACCTTATTCCCAATAAGGCCCTCAAGGTATTGCCTCATTTCATCAACTCTCTGCCCACCTCGTCCAATGACGACACCCGGGCGAGCCGTATTAATAGTCACAACTACCTTGTCCCCCTGCCGGTCGGTCTCCACCAAGGAAACCCCAGCGTTGCTATACTTTGATTTGATAGCTTGCCTAACTTGCAGGTCCTCCTGTAGAAACTCTACATAGTGCTTCCCTGAATACCACTTCGCCTGCCAGTCCTGTATAAAACCAATCCTAAAACCCCTTGGATGAACCTTACGCCCCACGTTTTTCCTCCTCCTCGGCAACGATAACTGTAATATGGCTAGAACGCTTAAGGATGGTAGCGGCCCGCCCCCGAGCGCGTGGACGAAATCTCTTCATGGTCCGCCCTGCATCAACAAATATGCCGACAATCTTTAACTGCGGCGACATCTGGAAATTATTCTCAGCATTGAATGCCGCCGACCGTACTGTCTTGGCAATAGCACGGGCCTTCGGCGTCGGGGCAAACTTAAGCACGGCCAATGCTTCGTCCACACTCTTACCCCGCACCACGTTTACCAGCGAGCGCAACTTACGAGGCGACACACGTACATTTTTAGCTACTGCTCTTACTTCCATCACACACCATACCTAAACCTAAATAACCTACTTCTTCCTTAGCTGAGTAGTTTTCTCCGCCCTGGCAACATGCCCCCTAAAGGTCCGGGTTGCGGCAAACTCACCCAGCTTATGCCCCACCATATTCTCAGTAATAAAGATGGGCACATGTCTCCGTCCATTATGCACCCCAATGGTAAGACCTACCATCGTAGGCAATATAGTAGATGAACGCGCCCAGGTCTTGATCACCGCCTTCTGACCGGAGCGGGTGAGCATCTCCACTTTCTTCATTAATTTAGCATTAACAGCAGGTCCCTTTTTGGTTGACCTTGACATCTTGCCCCACCTTTATTTGACTATTTACCCCGGCGCTTAACAATCATCTTATCAGAAGCCTTCGATTTACGAGTCCTATAGCCCAGAGCCGGTTTGCCCCATGGCGTCTTAGGTCCAGGCATACCTATCGGCGACCTGCCCTCCCCACCACCATGAGGATGGTCATTCGGATTCATCGCAGAACCCCTAACCTGAGGACGCCGACCCAACCACCGTTTACGCCCTGCCTTACCCAACTTAATACCCCTATGGTCAACATTACCCACCTGACCAATAGTAGCTATACAATCACCAAGCACACGCCTCACTTCACCGGAGGGCAACCGGATCAGAACATATTTATCCTCTTTTGCCATTAGCTGGGCACCAACTCCGGCACTACGCACTAACTGAGCACCCTTACCCTTCTGCATCTCAATATTATGCAACAACGTACCGCTTGGCATCGATTTCATAGGCATGGTATTACCCGGCTTTATCTCGGAATCAGCACCAGACTTTACGATATCACCTACCTTAAGCTCTAAAGGAGCTACAATATAGCGCTTCTCACCATCGGCATAGTAGATAAGTGCAATATTAGCCGAGCGATTCGGATCATACTCAATAGCCGCCACCCTTCCAGGGACACCAATCTTATCACGCATAAAATCAATAATACGGAATCTCCGCTTAGCGCCCTGACCCCGATGTCGAACTGTTATTTTCCCCTGACTATTGCGTCCAGCCCGTTTCTTAAGCGGTAAGAGCAACGATTTCTCCGGCTTACTCTTGGTTATTTCTTCAAAAGTAGAGCCACTAGCACCCCGCCTACCGGGTGAGGTTGGACGATATACCTTTAGTGCCACTCAATCTCCCCCTTTTATCAAACCCCTTCGAAGAACTGGATATTATCCCCTGGCTGAAGGGTGACTATCGCCTTTTTCCAGGACCTAGTCAACACCTGACGCCTCCCCACTATCCGACTTTTACCACTAACCGAAATCATATTAACTGCGGTCACCTTAACCTTAAATGCCTTTTCCACGGCCTCTTTAACCTGTTGTTTGTTAGCACCACCAGCCACCTCAAAGGCATATTTGCCCAAGGCCTGAAGACTGGTATTCTTCTCAGTTATTAGCGGGCGGCACAACACCTCGTAAGGATGCACTGTTCCCTCCTTGCAACAACCGATTTCCCCATAACCGTTCTGCCTTGCGCACCGCAGACTCACTCATCAGAAGTACCCGATGGGAAAGGATATCAACTACATTAAGCAACTCAGCCGGCAGTGTTTTGACCGCAGGTAGATTACGGGCTGATTTAACGACATTACCCTCCGGCTCAGCAATAACTATCAGGGTTGAAGAAGCTACCCCCAGAGCCGCCAGAACACGCGCCACTTCCTTAGTTTTAGGCTCATCAAATTCAAGCTTTTCTAAGATCTTCAGCTCGCCATCTCTGGCCCGCGTCGAAAGCATGCACCGTAGCGCCAATTGACGCATCTTTTTCGGCATTGCCTGCCGATAGCTCCTTGGCTTAGGCCCAAAAGTAACACCGCCCCCCCGGCGCACGGGCGACTTACAACTGCCGGCTCGAGCGGAACCGGTATGTTTCTGACGAAACAGCTTACGAGTAGAGCCGGAGACTTCACCACGGGTCTTGGTGCAGGCTGTTCCCTGACGAGCATTTGCCTGCTGCCGTACCATTGCCTGATGCACCACCGCTTCATTAAACGGCACTGCGAAAACCAGGTCACTCACCTCAATATGTTTCACTACCTCACCAGCAAGGCTATAGACTGGAATCTGCACGGTCTTACTTCCTTCCACCTGACTTTCTTATTAACAACAGTCCATTATTAGCACCAGGCACCGCTCCCTTGATCAACAGCAGGTTACGGTCCGGGTCGGTCTGAAATACCTCCAGTTTGCGCACGGTAACCCGCTCATTCCCCATATGCCCGGCCATCCGCGTCCCCTTAAACACCCTACCTGGAGAGCTGCCAGCACCGATAGAACCCGGGTGACGGTGCCGGTCTGACTGTCCATGTGTTTTCGGTCCACCAGCAAAGCCATGCCGCTTCACGACACCGGCGAAGCCTTTACCCTTGGACACCCCAATAACATCCACCAGATCGCCCGCCTGAAACAGGCTGACATCAATCCTATCCCCCACCTGAACACCCTCAATATCGTCGGCCCTAAACTCTCGCAGGTACCTAAACTGCCCCAAATCCTTGAGGTGACCTCGCTGAGGGGAACTGAGCCGCTTCGCCTGACCAAATCCAATCTGAAGAGCGTCATACCCCTCCCTGGCTACCGTCTTAACCTGCACTACAGCACACGGACCGGCCTCAATAGCAGTTACTGCATCCACCTTCCCGTTGTCCCTAAATATCTGGGTCATACCCAGTTTCTTACCAATAATCCCTTGCGTCATATCTTAAGTCATCCTAACTTAGTAGATACATCCTTTATAACCTGATATCTATATCAACTCCCGAGGGCAGGCTCAACTTAGCCAGAGCATCTATCGTCTTAGAGGTCGTCTCAATAATATCGATAAGGCGCTTATGAGTCCGAATCTCAAACTGCTCCTGGGAGTCCTTATCGGTAAAAGGCGAACGGATAACGCAGAATTTCTCAATACGGGTAGGCAACGGTATCGGCCCACTAACCACAGCCCCAGTCCGCTCTACCGCCTCGACTATCTGCAGAGCAGACAAGTCAAGTATCTTGTGGTCAAATCCCTTTAGCTTGATACGAATTTTTTGCTTGGGCATAGAACAAACACCCCAGACTCTTTATTAACCTTATAAACCCACTTCACTAAACACAACCCCCCCACACTATATATTGAGATTTTCACCCCGGGTCCGGCAGCAACCTATTCCCTACCGGCTGCCTTAACCTTCTCCGCCAGTCCCGCCGGCAGCCTTTCATAGTGCTCAAACCTCATCGAATGGGTAGCCCTGCCCTGAGTCAATGACCTGATAGCAGAGGCATAACCAAACACCTCGGCCAGCGGTATCAAAGCACGAACAATACTCACCTCATTATTTGTCTCTATCGCCTCAATACGCCCGCGCCTTGTGTTAATATCACCGATGATATCACCAAGAAACTCCTCGGGAGTGCTCACTTCAAGCTTCATAACCGGCTCAAGCAAGACAGGCTTGGCTCTACTGACACAATTCTTCAGCGCTATTGAGCCAGCCATCTTAAAGGCTATATCCGAAGAGTCCACCTCATGATAACTACCATCATAAAGGGTTATCTTAATATCAACTATCGGGTAACCGGCAAACACTCCGGTTGCGACTGCCTCTTTAACTCCAGTCTCTACTGCAGAGATATACTGCCTGGGGATAACCCCACTCTTAATCTGGTCGACAAATTGAAAACCGCTGCCACATTCTCCCGGCTCAACCTCAAGGCAAGCGTGTCCATACTGACCATGACCACCGCTCTGCCTGACAAACTTACCCTCAGCCTTAGCCGGTACGGTTATCGTTTCTTTATAAGCAACCCAGGGCCTTCCCACCTTGGCACCAACCTTAAACTCGCTAAACAGCCTGCCTACAATAACCTCCAGGTGGAGCTCCCCCATACCCGAAATGACGGTCTGTCCCGTCTCATTGTTGTAGTCCACCTTAAAAGTGGGGTCCTCCTCAGCCAGCTTGTTTAAGGCCTCTCCTATCCTGTCCTGATCAACCCGGCTCTTAGGCTCAATAGCAACCGAGACAACCGGCTCCGGGAAACGGATAGACTCAAGCAAAATCGGCTGCGAAGAATGGCACAGGGTATCCCCGGTAAAAGTATCCTTAAGGCCCAGAGTAGCCACAATAGAGCCGGTATCCGCCTCCTCTATTTCCTCACGACGGTTGGCATGCATCAGCAGCAATCGCCCGATACGTTCTTTCCTACCCCGGGTGGAATTAAACACCTGAACTCCAGCCTTTACTCCACCAGAATAGACTCTCAAATAGACCAGCCTTCCCATAAAAGGATCGGTAACTACCTTAAAGGCAAGTGCGGAAAAAGGAGCATTATCCTGGGCCGGACGGATAACTTCATTTCCATCCTTGATGCCAACAGCCCTTACCGGCGGCATATCCAGTGGAGAGGGAAGATAGTCCACCACAGCATCAAGCAGCAACTGGACACCCTTACTCCTCAGGGCACTGCCACAGAGAACAGGCACTCCCCGATTGACCAGGGTTACCTTTCTCAAGGCCAACTTTAACCCGGCAGGGGTAATCTCCTTCCCGTCAAGATAAGCCTCCATAATATGGTCATCAACCTCAGCCACTTTCTCGATTAGCTCCTTGCGAAACTGGCTACACCTTACCTGTTCTGACTCGGGAACAGATATCTCCTCCGGTTCCGAATCAGGATTGCCATCAAAGCGCCATGCCTTATTTTCTACTATGTCAATAACACCCTCAAACGATGACTCAGCACCTAAAGGCAACTGTAACACCAAGGGACTAGCTTTCAACCGCTGTTTAATCATAGACAAGACTCGACTAAAGTCAGCACCAACCCTATCCATCTTATTTATAAAGCAGATTCTGGGTACATTATACCGGTCGGCCTGACGCCAGACCACCTCAGACTGGGCCTCAACCCCGGCGACACCATCAAAGACTACCACCCCTCCATCGAGCACCCGGAGACTACGCTCAACTTCAGCGGTAAAATCAACATGACCAGGGGTATCAATAATATTAATACGATGCTCCCCCCACGAGCAGGTAGTGGCTGCCGCCGTAATTGTAATGCCCCGCTCCCTCTCCTGCTCCATCCAATCCATTACAGCAGTCCCTTCGTGAACCTCACCAATTTTATAGGTACGCCCGGTGTGGTACAGTATCCTTTCCGTAACGGTAGTCTTGCCAGCATCAATATGAGCAATAATAGCAATATTCCGTATACGTTCCAAAGGAAAACTTCTCGGAACAACCATATCCTCTACCTTACGCTTTACTGGTATTGAATTATCCACTAAAGTACTGGAACAACTAATGTTGATTACCCCCTCACCAACGATAATGAGCAAAGGCCTTATTCGCCTCAGCCATCTTATGAGTATCCTCTCTTTTCTTGACGGTTACACCCTGTCCCCTGGCAGCATCACCAAGCTCGGACGCCAACTTCTCCGCCATGGGCTTTCCTTTCCTGGCCCTAGTCGACTTTGCCAGCCAGCGCAAAGCCAGGGAAATCCCACGACCCGACCGCACCTCTATCGGCACCTGATAGGTAGCACCGCCAACCCGGCGTCCCTTAACCTCAAGCAGAGGAATGGTATTCTTCAGTGCCTGCTCCAAAATTGAGACCGGCTCTTTTGACTCCTGCTGCTCCAGAATCTGCAGGGCACCATAGACAATCTTCTCCGCTTTACTCTTCTTGCCACTCAGCATTATCCGGTTAATCAATCTAGCTACATTGACACTATTATACTTGGCATCTGGAACCATCTCTTTTTTGGTAACTCGGGCTCGCCTTGGCATATTACCCCCTTAAATCAGGAAACCTCAGCCGTTGCTTTGACTCGTTTACTTCCGTACTTACTACGACCCTGGCGGCGATTAGCTACGCCACTGGCATCCAGGGCGCCGCGGACAATATGATAGCGGACACCAGGCAAATCCCTCACCCTACCACCGCGAATCAGGACTACCGAATGTTCCTGCAATTCATGCCCTTCACCGGGAATATAGGCCAGTACCTCCATTCCGTTAGTCAAGCGCACCTTAGCAATCTTACGCAATGCCGAATTAGGCTTCTTCGGGGTAGTTGTCTTAACATATATACAAACCCCACGCTTCTGCGGAGAGCCTTTCCCGGCTACCCTCTTATTCGTCAAGGAATTATAGGTAAACCGCAATGCCGGCGTCTTAGTCTTCTTGGTAACCCTCTTACGCCCCTTACGAATAAGCTGATTGACTGTAGGCAACTGCTTCCTCCTATATCCCCACAATTTTAATGGATGAGCCGTAGCCCATCCATTAAGACACAACCGATAGACTAAGCAACTAAGCCCAATCTATCCTCTTTTATTTGTAACCTGCCGAAAGCTAACGTATGAGTCTAACACGACCAAAGAGCAAATGTCAACAGCCATATAGAGGGTATTTAGAGTATTCCACAACCCCATCCCCAGCACCTTCTCCCTCTACTAGTAGAAGTACACTATTGACAATAAAGTTAGTGATAGATTATGGGATGTCACAGGCCTAACTGAGCAAGGCTAGACATTGAGCACATCATAAGGCTGGGCGGTTGGGAGAGTTTGGATATGGTATTGAGGTATACGAGAAGCGTAAGGTTTGAGGAGAGTTTAAGATTGCATCAGTATATCCAGTAACACTGATGGCACTCCCTATGCCTTTTCCAATCGGTGTATAGTGTA
>CAZYRA010000012.1:0-22456 GCA_964649385.1 uncultured Dehalococcoidales bacterium
TATCTCTGCACCACTTCAAGGGACTCCCACATGCCCGGATCTTTGATGGTCATTGTATCTACCCCTTTGGCTTTTTACGAAAGGGCAAAGGCTTTTTTGCTTGATATTGCTTGGGAGTATGCTTGACAAAAGCGGCTCAGCCACTTAAAGTATCCATTACTGAGTTAGTCAAGTAGGGAAAGGCGGATTGAAATGAGAAATAAAGCCAAACTACTTTTGCTAGGTAGCCTTGCCGCTTTGCTGGTTGTTCCGCTCCTGGGTTGCGGTCTGGTAGAGACATTCGTATCACCAGCCGCCTTAAGCAGTCAACAGGCGATTGCTATCATCCAGGTTGCCGGCATACCGTATATTGACGATTACTACAAGGAGACAATCGAAGGGGAAGGTTCTCAGGCACCGGTGACGATAAGTCCGGCGACCCCGGTTGGCCAGTGGGTTGCTAATTACGAGGGTGAAGGCAACTGGAGAATTCAGGGTCCGGTTGCGACCAGTACCTGGGGTAATTGCTTGACCACCTGGACGCTTAGAGAGGCAGACAGTAAGATAAGGCTTATCGGCTTTAACTGTGATTAAACCCTGTCCTTCGCAGCGGTTATTCAGGGTTGGGGCAGTCACTGATGCTCTTATAAATAAATACGCTTTGCCGGAGCAGCAGATGCTGGGTCTAGGTCACTATAGTTTCGTGTTGCTGGAGAGTGCGTAGTTATGTTATACTACTTAGCAGTTAAAAAGGGGGGGTGAG
This sequence comes from uncultured Dehalococcoidales bacterium, assembly GCA_964649385.1. Classification (GTDB taxonomy): domain Bacteria; phylum Chloroflexota; class Dehalococcoidia; order Dehalococcoidales; family UBA5760; genus UBA5760. Next base: position 743 of record CAZYRA010000012.1, read on the forward strand.
TTTGGTAAGTACAGTTACAATCAAGCAACTTTTGGAAGCTGGTGCACACTTCGGCCACCAAACGGGTCGTTGGCATCCTCGTATGAAGAGATATATCTTTACCAAGCGTAATGGTATTCATATCATTGATCTGGAGCAGACGGTTGTTATGCTGAAGGATGCCTGTAGTTTTGTCAAGCAGCTAGTAGCTGATGGCGGCAGCATCCTTTTTGTCGGCACCAAGAAGCAGGCCCAGGAGTCGATAGAGCAAGAGGCTACACGCTGTAATATGTATTATATCAACCAGCGCTGGCTTGGTGGAGTGCTGACTAACTTTAACACGATACAGAGTCGTATAGACTATCTGGTCCGACTGGAAGACCAGAAGGCCAGGGGTGAGTTTGAACGCCTGCCCAAAAAGGAAGCTCTGAAACTGAGTAAGGAGATAGTGCGGCTCAATCGCATGATAGGTGGCATCAAAGAGATGACCAGCCTACCCTCGGCCCTGTTTATTATCGACGTTACCAAGGAGAGACTAGCTTTAGCGGAAGCTAAACGGGTCGGAATACCAGCGGTGGCTGTCGCCGATACTAATTGTGACCCTACCGGTATTGACTATCCAATTCCGGCCAATGATGATGCCATTAAGGCCATCAGGCTGACCTGCAGCAAGATCGCTGACTCAGTTCTGGAGGGCAGGGCTGGAGGCGCAGAATTCCTGGCCCAGAAGGAGCAGCTAGAGGGAGAAAGTGTAGAAGGGTTTGCGGTTACCAGGACTGCCGAGCCTGTCGTTTTCACGCCTGATGATAAATAGCAGAAGGAGCGAGAGTGAATATTCCAACGGTTAAAGTAAGGGAGTTGAGGGAGCAATCAGGAGCTGGAGTTATGTCCTGCCGAAATGCTCTCATTGAAGCTTCTGGTGATATAGAAAAGGCGCAACAGATCTTGAAGGAGAAGGGTATCCTCAAGGCACAGAAGAAGTTGGAACGTTCTACCACTCAGGGACTGATTGAGACCTATGTCCATACCGGTGGGCGTATTGGCGCCATGGTTGAAGTCAATTGTGAGACTGATTTTGTTACCCGTACCGATGAATTTAAGGAGCTGGCTCATAATCTCGTAATGCAGGTAGCGGCCATGCCTCCTCAATTTATCTCAAATGACGAGGTTCCCGAGGGGACTGATGTCGAACCTCAGGTAGACTGCTTACTACTGCAGCCTTTCATTAAAGACCCCAGCAAGATTATCCAGGACATTATCGTTGAGACTATCGCCAGGTTAGGTGAGAATATCAAGGTAGCCAGGTTTGCCCGATTCGAATTAGGTAGATAGGTATTATTAGGATGACCACTACCAGATATAAGCGGGTTCTTCTTAAGCTCAGCGGTGAGGCCTTTAGTGGCAAACTCGATTATGGTATTGATACTGATACCCTTACCCGGGTAGCCAAGCAAATCAAGCAGGTGATAGAAATGGGGGTGGGTGTCGCCATTGTTGTTGGTGGCGGCAATATCTGGCGTGGTGCTGTCGCCGAGCAGGAAGGGATGGATAGGGTTACTGCTGACTATGCCGGTATGCTGGCTACAGTGATAAATGCCTTAGCTCTCCAGGATGTACTGGAGAAGGCAGGTGTAATTACCAGGACACTGACAGCGATTGGCATTCAACAGGTAGCGGAACCCTATATCAGACGGCGTGCTATTAGACACTTGGAGAAAGGCAGGGCCGTTATCTTTGCCGGAGGCACCGGTAATCCCTATATGACAAGCGATACGGCGGCGGCTCTGCGGGCTATAGAGGTCGAGGCGGAAGTGCTGCTTATGACCAAGAATAACGTCGATGGTATCTATAGTGCTGACCCCAATAAGAATCCCGGCGCTAAGAAATTTGACAAACTCAGTCATCTTGAGGCATTAAATATGCGTCTCGATGTGATGGATGCCACTGCCCTCTCCCTCTGTCTGGAGAATAAGTTACCGATAGTGGTTTTTGATCTTCAGGCTCCGCGGGGACTGGAGCGTGCTGTCGATGGTGAACTTATTGGTACCCTGGTAACTAATGAGTAAATAAAAAAATGGATAGTAGTATTTTGAAGAATACTGAAGCGAAGATGCTGGCCTCTGTGGAGGCTTTGAAGAAGGAGTTGGTCACCATTCGTACCGGGCATGCTACGCCGGCATTGGTCGAGCATATTAAGGTGGAATACGCTGGTGTCCCTACCCCTCTTATTCAAATCGCTGGTATTTCTGCATCGGGAGCCAGCTTGCTTGTCGTCCAGCCTTGGGACAAAAGCAGTCTGCACAGTATTGAGAAAGCCATCCTGAAATCCGACCTCGGGCTAAATCCAATCAGTGACGGGAATGTACTTCGCATAAATATTCCGTTGCTTAGTGAAGAACGGCGGCAGGAACTGGTTAAGGTAGTAAAAGCGAGGGTGGAGAAGGAGAGAGTTATCATCCGTAATCTAAGGCGCGAGACTATGGATGAACTCCGGAAATTGGAGAAAGACAAAGAGATATCGCAGGATGAGCTGAAGCGTACCTTAGACCAGTTACAGAAGCTTACCGATAGATTCATAGCCGCTGCCGAGAAGGTGGGGCAGGATAAAGAAGTCGAGCTTGAGGAAGTCTAACCCAGGCTAAATGGTTATCGCCGGTTTTGACTGATAATATGGAAGCTGCTTCACTAGCTACGGAAGAAAAGACCAGTTTACCCCGCCACGTTGCTATTATCATGGACGGCAACGGTAGATGGGCAGAGCATCATGGGCTGCCCAGGTTTAGGGGACATATCGCTGGTGTAGACAGCGCCCGTTCTACGATTCGGTATCTTAATAGCCGGTATCACTTAGAGTATCTAACCCTTTATGGTTTCTCCACCGAAAACTGGAACCGTTCTCAGGATGAAGTTGATGGGATATTCCACGCCTTTGAAGAGGTAGTTGATGGGGAGTCACAAGAGCTTCACAGAGAAGGGGTTAGTCTCCGTCACCTTGGCCGTCTTGAAGAACTCCCCCAAAGCCTCCAGCAGGAACTGAATAAGGCCATTAAGTTGACAGAAAACAATACCGGGATGACCCTCAGCTTTGCCTTTAACTACGGAGGACGCAGCGAGATTTTAGATGCAGTACGCCGTATTCTGGCTGAAGGTATCCCGCCGCAGAATATAGACGAAGAACTGTTTAGCCGTTTCCTCTATACTACCGGCATACCTGATGTTGACCTGCTCATCCGCACCGGCGGTGAACTTCGTATCAGTAATTTCCTGATATGGCAATCGGCTTATAGTGAATACTATTTTACCGATGTCTTGTGGCCCGACTTTGATGAAAAGGAGATTGATAAGGCGTTGCTATCTTACCGTCAAAGGCAGAGGCGCTTCGGCGGTTTATAACTAAATGTCCAGCAGAACCGTATGCTTAAAAAAAGGGTTATAACTTCCCTCTGGTTTGCCCCTCTTCTGGTTGTTGTTGTTTGGTTTGGTGGGGAGAGAGGGTTTACCCTATTAGTGGTCGTCTTTGGTATCCTGGCTGCTCTTGAGTTCTATCAAATGGCAGCCAGGGTAAAGCTATTGCCGCTTACCTGCTTCGGGCTGGTCTGGACAGCATTCTTTATTCTCAGTCGTAATTCGGAGCTGCTGTCTTTCCTTACGCCTTATTTTACTCCCGGTTTGCTTATGCCGTTATTATTGACCTCGGCTGTGGTGATACCTCTAATCGGACTTCTGATGCGCAGGCAGAAAGAAGGGGCTTTCAACAGCTGGGTTTGGACAGTTGCCGGCATCCTCTATGTGGGCTGGCTCCTGGGTCACCTGGTAGCCCTGAGGGGGCTGGATGACGGTAGAAACTGGGTATTCTTTATTCTGTTTGTTACCTGGGCTTCCGATACCTTTGCTTTCTTTGTTGGTAGAAAATTCGGCAGACACAAGCTTGCCCCCAGTATCAGCCCGGGCAAAACCTGGGAAGGAGCGGCAGGAGGGGTAGGTGCTGCTGTTGTAATGAGCATACTATTCTTTACCCCTACTCCCTTCCTGCTGCCTCTTATCTCTTGGCAGATAATCTCCTTAGCCGTACTGGTCAGCATTTTTGGGCAGCTTGGTGACCTGGTGGAATCCCTGCTTAAACGCAATACAGGGGTAAAGGATTCCGGCAGTCTGATGCCGGGACACGGCGGTGTCCTTGACCGTATTGATAGCCTCGTTTTTGCCAGTGTGGTAGTATACTATGTGGTATACTATTGCTCGATATGACTGGCAAAATTAAGCGGCTGGCTGTTCTGGGTTCAACCGGTTCCATAGGTCAACAAACACTTGAGGTAGTTCGTGCTTTTCCCCACAGGTTTCGTGTCATCGGATTGGCTGCGGGTAAGAACATCGATTTGCTGGCGAAGCAGGTAAGTGAGTTCCGGCCGAGGCTTGTTTATTTCCAGGGCGGGAAGTCAGGACAAGGGCTACCTGATATAAACTGCGAATTCTTACCGCCGGAGGAGATTGCTTCTCATCCCCAGGTGGATACCGTTGTTATCGCTAGCTCTGGGGGATCGGGGTTATTGCCACTGGTAGCAGCAGTAAAGTCTGGTAAGGAGATTGCCCTGGCTAATAAAGAGTCACTGGTTGTGGCCGGCGAGATTGTCACAGGGGAAGCCAGACTGAGTAAAGCCCGCATTTTACCTCTTGATAGTGAGCATAGTGCGATATGGCAGTGCCTTAATGGGGAAAATCAAAAGCCGGCCCGGCTTGTGCTGACGGCATCGGGGGGACCCTTCCTCCATTATTCGAAAGCCCGGTTGAGTAAAGTCACCATTGAGCAGGCGCTGAAACACCCCTCGTGGCAGATGGGGAGGAAGGTTACCGTTGACTCGGCTACTCTTATGAACAAAGGTCTTGAGGTAATTGAGGCCCACTGGTTATTTGATATGCCCTTTGAGAGCATTAAGGTTCTAATTCATCCCCAGAGCATTGTCCATTCTCTGGTGGAATTCATCGATGGTTCAGTTAAAGCCCAGTTGGGTTACCCTGATATGCGCTTACCCATCCAGTATGCCCTATCGTATCCCGAGCGTTTGCCTAATCCCAATCTGCCGCGGCTCAACTGGGACCTAATGAGTAATCTTACCTTCGAGCAGGCTGACCCGGATGCGTTTCCCTGCCTCAGGCTGGCTATTGAGGCAGGAAAGAAGGGGGGGACATGCCCGGCGGTGCTTTGTGCTGCTGATGAGATAGCGGTTGACCTATTCCTCTCCCGGCGCATCAAATTTACCGATATCGCTTGCCTTGTTGAGCAGGTGCTGGGGGAGCATCAGACCGTGGCCTGCCCTACCCTGGATGAGATTATAGCGGCTGATACCTGGGCTAGAGAGATGGCCTTCCGATTTATTAACGGAGATAGCCCATGCTAGTTACTGTGCTAATTTTTATTGGTGTTCTGGTAGGGATTATTATTGCTCATGAACTGGGGCATTTTATTACTGCCAAGGCCTGCGGAGTAGAAGTAAAGGAGTTTGGTGTCGGACTGCCCCCCAGATTGTTCGGTGTAAAGCGAGGGGAAACGGTCTATTCACTAAACGCAATACCCCTGGGTGGGTTTACCAAAATGACCGGGGAAGAAGACCCCAGGGCACCGAGGAGTTTAGCCAGCAAGCCCTTTGCCACCAGGCTTCTGGTGCTCAGTGCCGGTTCACTGATGAATTTCCTGCTGCCTCTTATCCTCTTCACTATTGCCTTTATGATTCCCCATAACATGGTAATCGGAGATGTGCTGGTAGAAGATGTGGCGTCTGGTTCCCCGGCAGCCTTAGCTGGTATTGAACCTGGAGACAGTATAGTCAGTATAAATGGGAAGCCGGTAGATAATAGCAGCGACCTGCAGCGCTACATTCAGCTTGGCTTGGGAAGGGAAACTACGGTAAGAGTCGAGCACAGCGACTCAACAGTAGAGGATGTTAGTGTGGTGCCAAGGTGGAGACCTCCCGAGGGCCAGGGATCAGTTGGTATTGTGATTAGCATGCCGGAGACGACCGTTATTCGCCAGAGTGAGCCATTCTGGAGAGCACCGTCTTTAGCTGTCACGGCATGTGTGGAAACCATGGGCCTTTTCAAGAATGCGATATTGAGCATGCTTGCGGGTACCAGTTCTCTCACATTGACGGGACCGGTAGGTATTGCTCAAATGACTGGTGAAGTAGCTAGAGTGGGGATTAGTCCACTACTGGAGTTCGCTGCTTTTCTCAGTCTTAACATCGGTTTGATAAATCTCTTTCCCCTCCCCGCTCTGGATGGAGGCAGAATATGCTTTCTTCTATTGGAGAAGATCCGCCGCGGTCGGCGTGTGTCACCGAAGACAGAAGGGATGGTGCACCTTATCGGCTTCCTTCTGCTTATGGGTGTGCTTGCTGCGGTAACCTATGGCGATATTATGCGTATTATTAGTGGAGGGAACCTGGCGCCATAATTGAGTGCCTTTATCAAGGGATGAGGAGAAGTAAAAGGGTAAGGTAGATAGTATCATGAAGCCTGGACGAAATAGCAGACCGCTTCAGATTGGTAATGTTACTGTTGGCGGCGGCGCCCCTATCGTGGTGCAGTCGATGACCAAGACTGATACCAGAGATATTATGTCAACTATTTCCCAAATCAGGGAGCTGGAAGATTGCGGCTGCGAGTTGGTGCGGGTGGCAGTACCTGATGCCGAAGCAGCGCAGGCGATAGAAGCGATAAAAAGGAGCATCTCCCTGCCGCTAATTGCTGATATTCACTTTGATTATCGGCTGGCATTAAGAGCGCTGGAAGCCGGGGCTGACGGGCTGCGCTTAAACCCGGGCAATATTGGCAATCCTCGGGAGGTATCTGCCGTAGCTAAGTTAGCCAGAGAAAGAGGTGTCCCTATTCGTATCGGGGTAAATGCCGGCAGTCTGCCCGAGCCAGAGTATCCTGGCCTGTCCACTGCCCGGCAGATGGTAGAAGCAGCCTTGAAGCAGATAAGGTTACTGGAGAGCCTGGAATTTGACCTGATTAAGGTTTCCCTTAAAGCCTTTGATGTTCCCACCACTATCGAGGCCTATCGGGATATTGCCGAAAAAATTCCCTACCCCCTGCATATTGGTATTACTGAAGCCGGTACGCCGAGGACAGGTATCGTCCGGAGTACGGTGGGCATCGGCACACTGCTCTACCTTGGTATCGGGGATACCATCAGGGTTTCCCTGACGGCCCACCCTAGGGAAGAGGTGGCCGCCGGCTATGAAATCCTGAAGAGCCTGGACCTGCGTCAGCATGGTCCGGTACTGATCAGTTGCCCATCCTGCGGGCGGGCTGAGGTTGATATGGTCAGGTTGGTTGAAGAGGTCGAGAAAAGGCTTTTGAAGATAAATAGACCGCTCAAGGTAGCCGTGATGGGCTGCGTGGTCAACGGGCCCGGTGAAGCCAGAGATGCCGATATCGGCATCGCCTGCGGCAGGGGCAAAGCCGTCCTCTTCAAAAAGGGCAAGAAGATAAGGACCATAGAGGAAAAGGACTTGGTCAGTGTATTAATGAGGGAAGTGGAAAGGTTCTAGACCATATCTGTCCAATAATAGTGTTGTAGTCCAAGATAGCAGTGTTGATAGCCGATGATTCTGGAGGCTATCTGGTGATTCTTATGGCAATTATTAAGACCAATAACCTGACCAAGAAATTTAGAGAGCTGGTCGCTGTAGACAACGTAAATTTAGAGGTCACCAAGGGTGAATGCTTTGGACTACTAGGGCCCAATGGAGATGGCAAGACCTCCCTGCTTAGAATGATAATTGCCGCATCTCCTCCAACCAGCGGTGATATCTGGGTTCTCGGCCAGAACTTGCGCACCGATTCCCGGCAGGTGAAAGCTAACTTAGGCGTGGTGCCGCAACTGAATAACCTCGATGAAGACCTGACCGTAATTCAGAATTTGGTAACCTTCGCCCGGTACTTTGACCTACCGAAAGAAGAAGCTAAGCAACGTGGCCGGGAATTACTAAGCCTCTTTGAACTGGAAAATAAACGTGATAGTCGCATTAAAGAGCTCTCCGGAGGTATGAAGCGGCGTCTCCTTATTGCCCGAGGCATGATTAACCAACCCCAGCTTCTAATTCTTGACGAACCCACGATAGGGCTTGACCCCCAGGCCAAACACCTGGTCTGGCGTAAACTGGCTGAGCTTAAATCTCAGGGGGTTACTCAGCTTCTGTGCACCCACAATATGGAGGAGGCCGCCGCTATCTGCGACCGGGTGGCCATCATGCACCTGGGCAAAATCCTGAGTCTGGATACCCCGCAGAAGCTGGTTATCCGCTATGTAGGCAAAACGGTATGGGTAATCGAGGTCACCAGCGAAGAAAAAGATAACGTAAAAGGGAAACTAAAAAGCCTCAGCCTGGATTTTGAAGTAGTGGATAACCGGATTCACCTCTTTCACATTGATTCTGATGAGGTAATCAAAGACCTGGGTAATAGCCTAATTAGCCTGCAGCGTAAGCCGGGCACCTTGGAAGACGTCTTCCTCAGACTAACCGGGAGGACTCTGATCGAATGAAGCCCTTCTCCTGGCGGTTTATCAGGGTCTGGCAGCGTAATCGAGACGTCTTTTTCCGGCTGTGGCGCTCAGAAATACCAGTGATGGTCGCCGAACCGATTATCATTCTGCTCGCCATGGGACTAGGCTTAGGAACATACGTTGGGCTGGTTAATGGTCAATCTTATATCGAATTTGTCGCGCCGGGTGTTATTGCTGGCTACGCCATGTTCAGCGCCAGCTTCGAGTGTACCTACGGCACCTTTATCCGCATGGAGTATCAAAGAACCTACGATGCCATCATCGTCACACCACTAAATATTGAAGACGTCACCGCCGGCGAAATCTTCTGGGGAGCTACCCGCTCTCTACTCACCAGCAGCTTCATCCTCGCCATTGCTGCAGCTTTTCAACTGGTGCATTCGCCCTGGGCATTACTCATTCTACCAGTTTCGTTTCTCGCCGGCATTATGTTCTCTGCCATTGCCGTCCTGTATTCCTCCCTTGCCCCCTCCATCTCCAGTTTCAATTATTACTTCAGTCTGTTTATCACACCGGTATTCTTCTTCAGCGGGGTATTCTTCCCCCTTTCTTCGTTCCCGGAGATAGTACAAAAGTTAAGCTGGATCGCCCCGCTGACACCAGTGGTTCAGCTTAACCGAGCACTAATCAGTGGTACCTTAACCACCGACCTTCTCCTGGCACTGGCCTACATTATTGGTCTAGCGATCGCTTTTTTCGCAATATCGCTTAAAACCATGAGACGCCGATTAATCGTGTAGTAATTTGCGACAACAAAAACACTGCTTATTTATGTCAACTAATTGACAGGGGATATTAAGCCTAAATTGCTGGAATTAAGGTATTTCAGGAATCAAAAACATCCGGCTGGGTATTGAAAAAGGTTTATATCTTCTGTATTATTGTTAGTAACCTGTTTAATTGTAAGGAGGGTAAGCGATGAAAAGAACCTGGAAGGTAACATTAGCCGGTATCCTGACCATAATCGGTGGCATTTTTGGAATAATTGCTGGTGCTGCAGCACTTGGTCTGACTGCAGTTATTGCTGAACTTACAGGATTGTTTGGGTTTAGCGGAATAGGCGGTGGGTTTCTCGCACTCGGAATAATAGCCCTAATCGGCGGCATTATGATGTTGAAGAGGAAGATCAGGGGATTGGCCCTGGCCGGCGCCATCTGTGCCATGTTCCCCCTCATTCCTCTAGGGATAGTGGCGATTATATTTGTCTCAATGGGCATGAAAGAATTTGACTAGTGCCGTCCTGATCAGGAACTAATTATGCCTGTTCTCCAGCCTCTTGAGTTGTGGCAGAAAACGGGTCGCGACCAGGCTTTCGGTAAAGGGCTATTCATCCTCTATGACCGTAGGGAACGTGGGCTGTGTTTGGGACCGACCCATATTGAAAAAAGGTTATATCTTCTGTATTATTGTTGGTAAGCTATTCAATTTAAGGAGAGTAACTAATGAAACGAACATGGAAGACAATAATAGCGGGTATCTTTACTTTAATTGGAGGCATTTTTGGTATTGTTGCCGGCGCTGTTTTGACTACCACAGGTGCTGGAATTCTGGCTGGAATTCCCGGAATGGAGTTAATGGCGGGAATTGGTGCCGGGCTATTTGCCTTTGGCATTATTGCGCTAATCGCCGGCATCTTTATATTGCGAAAGAAATCCTCCTGGGGATTCGCCCTTACCGGGGCTATCTTAGCTCTATTTCCCTTCATCCCCCTAGGGGTAGTGGCGATTATATTTGTCATAATGGGCAAGAAAGACTTCGCCAAGTAGCCCTGATTAGGCTAGGTAATACCCTATCTCCTACCCTATCACCTAAGATAAGGACTTGAGTCATCTTCCCTGCTTTGCTATTCTGTAAGTTCAAGGATAGTAGAGAAGTTGTGCTCAACAAACGGTAGACCGGCAAATATGACTGGATTGGACAAGTAGTAAAGTGCGAATATCAGGATTATTCGGTAGGACACAAAGAGAGGTACCCGCTGAGGCGGATACAGTTAGTCATCAGCTACTGCTGAGAGCGGGGATGATCTACCAGGTAGCCGCTGGGATATATTCCTATTTACCCTTGGCCTGGCGGGCACTCAGGAAAATAGAAAACATAATCCGTGACGAGATGGACGCTGCCGGCGGTCAGGAACTAATGATGCCTGTTCTCCAGCCTCTTGAGTTGTGGCAGAAAACGGGTCGCGACCAGGCTTTCGGTAAAGGGCTATTCGTCCTCTATGACCGTAGGGAACGTGGACTATGTTTGGGACCGACCCATGAGGAAGTTGTCACCAAGCTAGCCAGTCAATATATCAAGAGCTATCGTGACCTACCTCTGCTTCTATATCAACTCCAGACTAAGTTTCGTGACGAACCTCGTCCCAGAGCCGGCCTGCTCCGGGTTCGTGAGTTTACCATGAAGGACCTCTACAGCTTTGACGTCGATGAAGAAGGACTGGAGCGGAGCTATAAAAAGATGCTCGAGGCATACCAGCATATCTACGCCCGCTGTGGTTTGCCTGCTTTAGTTGTCGAAGCTGACAGCGGTGCTATCGGCGGTAAGGACTCACATGAGTTTATGGTTATTACGGAGACCGGAGAGGATGAAATCATCCATTGCCCTAGTTGCCAGTATTCGGCTAATTCCGATAAGGCCAGTAGTATAAAGAGCAAAGGGGATGGTGAGAGTCCATTACCGTTAGAAGAGGTCGCCACACCGGGCGTGGCCACTATAAAGGAGCTATCCAATTTTCTTAAGGTGGCGACAGACCATACCCTTAAGGCAGTATTCTATGCGGCTGATGGCGAGCTTGTCTTTGCTGTTATCAGAGGAGACCTTGAGGTAAACGAGGTAAAACTAAAACATACCCTGAACTGTGTTGAGCTTCATTTGGCTGATGAAGGAGAGGTCAAGAAGGCTGGTATTGTAGCTGGCTCTGCTTCTCCGGTAGGTCTCAAGAATGTTAAAACCGTTGTTGATGATTCGGTAATCTCCGGGGTGAACTTTGTTGCCGGTGCCAATAGACCGGAGGAACACCTTAAGAATGTCAACTACCCCCGGGATTTTAGTGCTGACATCACGGCTGATATAGCCAGGGCTTGTGCTGGCGAAGGATGCCCGAAGTGCGGTGGCAAATTGCTATCCATGCACGGCGTGGAGGTAGGACATATCTTCAAGCTGGGTACCTTTCTCTCTGAGAGATTAGGCGCCTTTTTTACTGACCCCGATGGTATTGACCGTCCTGTTATTATGGGTTGCTATGGCATTGGTATCGGCAGGCTGCTGGCAGTCGCTATCGAGCAAAACCATGATGACAAAGGTATTATCTGGCCGTTGCCTATTGCGCCTTACCAGGTCTATCTCTGCCCCTTATATCGGGAGAATACCGATGTTGAGGAAACAGCGGAGAAGCTCTATGCGGAGCTTAATTCAACAGGATTTGAGGTGCTCTTTGATGACCGCCAGGAGTCCCCGGGAGTAAAGTTTAATGATGCTGACCTGCTGGGAATACCTATTCGGGTTACCGTTAGCCCGCGTACTCTGAAACAGGCTAGTGTCGAGGTAAAAAGACGCTCCGAAAAAGAGTCGCAGCTTGTACCGCTGGCCGAGATAGTGGGAAGGCTCAAGGAGCTTATCGACGAAGGGATGTCTGCCCTGTCGAGTTAGGCTTGGTTGCTTGAACCTTTATGCTGATGACCGAATTAGCAACGTCTTTTATATGTTCCGGTGGTATCTCGAAAGCTTTAATGGTTTCCTGTACCGTCGGGTCGTTAGCCAGCCACTCTACTGGGAAGACCGCCTCACCGGTTATGCCAACCTTCCTAAATCCAGCTGCTTCGATGGTAGCTATGTATTCTTCTTTCATTAGGGCTCCGGAGATGCAGCCAATATATGCCGCAGCCGAGTTCTTAATAAAATCGGGGAGTTCCTTCAATAAGACTATGTCCGAGACCATCAGCCTGCCACCCGGTTTCAGTATCCGGAACACTTCCTCGAAGACTATGCTTTTATCAGGGGTAAGGTTGATAACGCAGTTTGAGATAACGATATTAGCTGTGTTATCGGCTACTGGCAGGTGTTCAATTTCACCGAGCCGGGACTCCCGCAGCAGGAACTAACGGGACTGGAGCAGCAGCTACCCTGTTTTGCAATCCTAGCATAGCCCTCTCTTACCGTTTTCTTTATTTCGCTGTCTTTCATTTGGTACCTCTGCGGGATTCTTCTAACTCCTGATAACAGTGTGGAGCTGATTTAGCTACGTAGGGTAGCGCCTAACTCTCGGGATAGCTTGTCCATAATTCGCTGATAAATCTTACCAACCTCGTCATCGGTTAAGGTATGATCTGGTGACTGGAAGATAATCCGGTAGGCAAGGGACTTTTTGCCCCGGGGGACCTGACTACCGGAGTAGACGTCAAATACAGTAACCCCAGCCACTAGCGGGAAGCCTTTAATGATACTCTGTATGCTGTAGTGGGTCACTCCGCTGTCTACTATCAGGGCAATGTCTCTTACTACCGCTGGAAAACGGGGTATGGGCTGGAACATTCTATGACCGGTGGTGAAGGGTAAGAGGGCGGTGACATTGATTTCAAAGAGGTAGGTGACCTCGGAGATATCAAAGGCTTCCCGAACCCTGGGATGAAGCTCACCGATGACGCCCAGCTTATTACCGGCAATAACAATGGCTGCCTGCTTGTTGGGGTGCAGACTGGCATCGCTGCCCTTCTCAAAATCGGGGTTTGTCACTAACCTGTAGAGTAGGCCTTCGACTGCTCCCTTGGCATCATAGAAGTCGACCAGACTGTTCCCGTCGTGCCAGGATTTGCCCTGTCTAGGGCCGCTTAGTAAAGCACAAAGCATCTCAGCTTCATCGGGCAGGTCCTTCTGCCTGGGGAGATATACCTTACCCAATTCAAAGATTCTGATGCCACCGTCTTCATGTTTTCTGTTTGAGCAAAGCGTGGTTAAGATGTTAGCCCGCAGATTGGGGCGCAGGTATTCCTGCTCCGCCGTCATCGGGTTAGCCATACGGATAGGATCCGGTTCGAGGGAACTTTCCGGAAGCAGTTTCTTGAGCATCTCTAGACCGGTTAGTGAATAGGTAACTATTTCCTGGAATCCGTAACCGGTGAGGCTGTGCCTTATTCGTTGTTTCAGGTTGACCATCGGTTCGGGACTCTGGCTGGGTAACGTTGTGCCAAGCAGTGTGGAGGGAATCTCGTCGTAGCCAATGATACGAGCTACCTCTTCAATAAGGTCAACCGCCTGGTTGATATCGCTTCGCCAGTAGGGAGTGGTAGCCCAGACCCCTGATGGCTGTGTTTCTATCGTGCAAGTAAAGCCGAGTGGGGTCAACGCCGCTACTATTTGGTCAGTGCTTAAATTAACACCTAAAAGGCCGCTTATTTTGTCAGTTGATAACAGTATCGGCTCTTGCTCCTGCCTGCCGGGATAGACGTCAACCTGTCCTTTAGCTGCCTTACCGCCGGCTAGCTCTATGATGAGTTTGGTGGCTTGCCTGAGCGCCTCCGGTACCAGTTCCGGGCGAATCCCCCTCTCGAACCGCATACAGGCTTCACTAGGCAGGTGTAAGGTGCTACCGGTATGGTGAATGCTGGCAGGGTTGAAGTTGGCTGCTTCCAGGAGTATTGAGGTTGTCCCTTTGGTAACCTCACTATCGATACCGCCCATAATACCGGCGATAGCCGTTGCCTTTTCCTTATCGGCAATGACCAGCATATCGGAGGAGAGGGTCCGTTCCAGTCCGTCAAGGGTGGTTATCCTTTCACCACTAGCAGCCCGACGTACGATAATCTCTCCACCTTGAATCTGGTCATAGTCAAAGGCATGCAGAGGCTGACCATGTTCCAGCATAACATAGTTGGTAATATCTACAATATTATTTATCGGGCGCATACCGCATTTCAGAAGTCGCTGTTGTAGCCACCAGGGGGACTCAGCGACTATTATTCCGGTGATTAGACTAGCACAATATCTGGGGCATAGCTCGGGAGCGGTAATTTCTACTGAGATTTGTTGCTCGATGGGAGATGTTGTTTCTTCATAGTTGATATTGGGGGGATGCAACTTCTGTCCGGTGAGGGCAGCAACCTCTCTAGCTACGCCGATTATCGACAGACAGTCAGGTCGATTAGCTGTTATCGCCAAGTCGTAAATAACATCGCCCAAGTAATCGGCTAGTGGTATGCCTATCGGTGCTTCATCAGGCAGGATTATAATTCCCTCGTGGTTATCAGAGATACCCAGTTCTTTTTCTGAGCAGGTCATACCGTCTGAGGTAACGCCGCGAATCTTAGCGGATTTCAGGCAGAATGACTTGCCACTGTAACTATCAATAAGCTGGGTACCGGCCGGGGCAAAGGCTATCTTATTCCCAATGCTAATGTTCGGCGCTCCGCAGACAACAGTCGTTTGCCCGCTACCTAAATCTATGGTGACCAGCCTGAGACGGTCGGCATTGGGATGAGGATTAATAGCAATTATCTCACCGATAACAATGCCTGCCCAGTTATCGCCAATAAGCTGTACCCCCTCGGTCTCGGTGCCGGCCATCGTCAACCGATCGGCTAATTCGTGTGGAGAGAGGGTGATGTCTACATATTCTCGAAGCCACTTGAGTGAGATTTTCATTCTTTTAGACCTGGGTAAGATTTTGCTGCTATTGCCCGGTAGCTAAAACTGAGCTAAGACCCTAAGGTCGTTACTATAAAATAGTCTGATGTCGTCTATTCCATAACGGAGCATAGGTAACCGGTCAATACCCATACCAAAGGCAAAACCGGAATATGTCTCCGGGTCAATATCACCGCGTTCGAGCACCTGGGGGTGTACCATTCCGGCACCCAGTATTTCTATCCAGCCGGTATTACTGCAAAGGCGGCATCCCTTTCCATTGCAGACCAAACATTCAATAGCCATCTCAACTCCCGGTTCAACGAAGGGAAAATAATCGCAGCGGAAACGTACCCCCCTGTCTTCTCCAAAAAAGCGGTGGGCAAATTCGTAGAGCGTTCCCTTTAGGTCAGCCATAGTAATACCCTTATCAATAGCTAGACCATCTATTTGATGAAACATCGGGGTGTGGGTAGCATCCGTAGCTTCATAGCGATAGACCTTGCCCGGCTCAACTACTCTTATCGGGGGTTCTCTGGACTCAACTACCCTGGCAGTTACCGAAGTAGTGTGAGTGCGCAACAGCATCGGTCCTCTTTCCTTGTCTGCTTCGATATCGACCCAGGAAGTTGACATCACATCACGGGCCGGGTGATCGTCAGGGATATTCAATGCCTCGAAGTTGTAGTAATTCCATTCTACATCCGGTCCTTCCGTTACCTGGAAGCCCATGGAATTAAATATCTCACAAACCTCATGGATTGTCTTAGTAATTGGGTGCAGGCAACCGGTGAGCAAGGGACGTCCGGGCAGGGTAACATCAACATCTTCTTCTCTAGCTGCCGCTGCCAGTTGTATCTCTCGCAGAGCACACTTTTTCTGGGTTAGTCCGTTCTCCAGTTCAGCCCTAATACGGTTAGCCGTAGCGCCAACCGATTTCCTCTCTTCAACAGCTAATGAAGATAAACTGCGTAAAATCCTGGTTAGCTCACTCTTCTTGCCCAGGTAATTAACCCGCCAGACCTCCATCTCATTGGCATCGGCAATTAAGTCTAACTCCTTCAGTGCATCCAATTTTAGTTGTTCAAGCCGGCTTATCATACTTCCCGTCTTCCCCGCCTGTGGGCCAATTAACATGTTCGATACTAACAGAAAGTGCGGCTAGCAATGAATAGCAGCACCGCACTTTATCTTTTCTGAGTAGCTTCGTCTTTTACTGCAGGACCTGGGCTTTAGCTATGACTACTAAATGGTTAAAGGCTTCGGTCTCTCTCACTGCCATGTCAGCTAACATTTTACGATTAATAGCCACCCCTGCCTTGTTTAAGCCATCTATAAACTGAGAGTAGGTAAGGCCCTGAATTCTGCTGGCGGCGTTAACCCGCAAAATCCACAAACGCCTCATATCACCCCTGCGCTCACGACGGTGGCTATAGGAATAACTCAGGGATTTAAGCATAGACTCATGAGCACGACGGTAAAGGGAGTGCTTGGTTGCTCTATGCCCTTTGGTTAGTGCTAATACCTTTTTATGTCGGTGATGACCGGTTACACCTCGCTTGACTCGTGGCAAAATATCCTCCTATGCAATCAAACCCCGTAGGGCAAGAGTCTTTTTATGCGAACCCTGTCGCTGGTGTTTAGTGGTATTGTTTCATCGTAAAGGCCTTTAGACCGCTTTGCCTTGCGACGACGAAGGTGGCTCTTGCCGATCTTAACCCGCATTATTTTACCGCTCCCGGTAATATGAAAGCGGCGCTGCGCCCCTTTGTGTGTCTTAAGCTTTGGCATCCTACGTTTACCCCACACCTTCCTTTATTCTACTTTTTTGCACTGCTATCGGTGATAATATCATAATCATTCGCTTGCCATATAATAGCGGTTGTTTTTCAATAGAAGCTACCTCTTCTAATAAGCCTGCCATCCGACGTAGCAGCTTCAAGCCAATCTCAGAGTGTACTATTTCACGCCCTCTGAACATAACAGTAATCTTAACCTTGTCTCCCTCTTCCAGTAGTTTCTTTACTGACCTCGCCTTGGCCTCAAAATCGTGGTCATCAATCCTAGGCCGAAAGCGGATCTCTCTGAGGAGTGATACCCGCTGACTCTTCCTGGCCTCGCGCTCCTTCTTGGCTTGCTCATAATTGTACTTTCCGTAATCAAGGAGGCGGCATACCGGAGGTACTGCAGTAGGTGCTACCTCAACCAAGTCAAGGTCCTGCCGTTCTGCTACCTCTCGTGCCTGATGTAAGGTCATTACGCCTAACTGCTCCCCCTTCTCTCCCACAAGACGAACTTCTCTGGCTATGATTCTCTCATTGATACGAAGTTTCTTAATTATTTCTTTAACTCCTCTTCTTACAAGAACAGCTTACTACAGACAGGAATATAGCACATTAACGCGCAGTAATCAAATTCGAATTCAAATAAAATCAATTCAAATCCTCAGCCCGACTTCTGATAGCCTACTTTATTCTGATTGTCGATAGCTTGCCTCAGCCCGACTTCTGATAGCCTACTTTATTCTGATTGTCGATAGTTTTTCTCAGCCCGACTGTCAACAGCTTAGTTTACCCCGACTGTCGATAGCTTGCCTCACCCCGGCTGTCAACAGCTTACCTTACCCCGACTGTCGATAGCTTGCCTCACCTCTTTTATGAAGCTTTCCAGGGTTTGTGAGTCTATTTGTTTTCCACTACGCAAGCGTACCGAAACACTATCAGCAGCTTCCTCTTTATCGCCTATTATCAACATATATGGTGTCTTATCCAGTTGTGCCTTTCGGATCTTGAGATTTATCCTCTCTGACCGGCCGTCAACCTTCACTCGTATCCCTTTGTTTTTGAGTTCTTTCTGGAGTCTGTAAGCGTAGTCCAGGTGGCGGTCAGCCACTGGTATTATTACTACCTGAACTGGTGACAGCCATACCGGAAAGGCCCCTTCGTAGTGCTCAATAAGTGAAGCCAGGAATCGCTCCATGCTCCCCAGCACCGTACGGTGTACCATAGCTACCAGGTGCTCCTTGCCGTCCTGTCCAATGTAAGAGACATCGAAACGCTGGGGGAGATTAAAATCAACCTGTATGGTGGGACCCTGCCATTCCCTGCCCAGAGCATCTTCAAACTTGATATCTATCTTAGGACCGTAAAAGACACCCTCTCCCGGGTCGATAGTATAGTCAATCCCAAGTTGAGCCAGAGCCCGACCCAAAATTGTGGTCGACTCCTCCCATACTTTCAGGTCGCCAGCATATTTCTCGGGGCGAGTGGACAGGTACACCTTGTAGTTGCTGAAATCGAAAGTGTCCATCATAAAGCGGGCCAAATCCAATACCCCTACCACCTCATCTTGCAGCTGCTCGAAGGAGCAGAAGATGTGAGCATCATCCTGGGTGAAGCCCCTCACGCGTGCCAACCCAAGCAGCACACCGGAACGTTCGTAACGATAAACGGTACCCAATTCTGCATAGCGAATTGGCAGTTCCTGATAACTACGCCGCTTTGTTTTGTAGATCAGGATGTGTCCCAGGCAGTTCATTGGTTTAAGGATATATTCCTGCCCTTCTACCTCCATCGGGCTGTACAAATAGTCGTGGTAAAACTCCCAGTGACCGCTGGTTTTCCATAGGTCTACTTTGGCAATGTGCGGGGTGTATACTATATCGTAACCACGATTAATATGTTCATCCTTCCAGAAGTCTTCAATAGCCCGGCGTATTATCGCTCCCTTGGGGTGCCAGAGGACTAAACCCGGGCCGACTTCCTCGTGAATACTGAATAGGTCAAGCTCTTTACCCAGTTTCCTGTGGTTGCGCTTGTCAGCTTCCTCGATTTTCACCAGGTGATTATCCAGGTCTTCTTTACTGGCAAAGGCAACCCCGTATATTCGCTGCAGCATAGGTTGATGCTCATCACCATGCCAGTAGGCGCCAGCAATACTGAGGAGCTTAAAAGCCTTTATTTCCCCGGTGGAAATCACATGCGGTCCACGGCACAGGTCAACAAAGGAGCCCTGTCGATACAGGCAGACATTCTCATCTGAAATTTCATCAATCAACTCAAGCTTGTAAGGCTGGGTTGCCAATATTCGCCGTGCTTCTTCCTTAGACATCTCTTGCGCAGCGAAGGGTGTATTGGAGGCGATTATTTCATTCATTTTGGTCTCAATTAGGGGCAGGTCATCAGGGGTGAGTGAACGGGGTAGGTCAAAATCATAGTAAAAGCCGTCTTTGATTGGCGGCCCAATACCAAATTTGGCATCAGGAAAGATGGACTGGACTGCTTCCGCCATAACATGAGAGGCAGAATGCCGTATAATCTCCAGACCCGCGTCTTCACTTACTTTTGTTTGATGTCCTCCGCCAGAAACCATTGCTCAAATCACCAAATCTTCGAGATACTAAACAAAACCCCTCCACCCTTTTAAGGAAGAGAGGCTTTGATGATCCCTATTTACTACCGTGTCCTAACAAAACCTGTAAGTTCAGTTACTAACAATATTCCGACTCTGATGTAACCTTTGCATAAGACCACATTACATTATAACAATGATAGATAACTATAAGCTCTACCCGCTCTTAGCAGTTTTATGCTGAGTTCGCAGACACCTGGTGCAGAGATTAAGCCGCTTTGGTTTCCCGTCCACGGTGATAGTAACCGGATGAATATTAGGCAACCAACGGCGGTTGGTACGGTGTTTAGAATGACTGACGTTATGACCAAACTGAGGTATTTTCCCGCACAAGTCACATTTCATAGTTGATAAAGCCACCTCTTTACTGTTAAATGGGTTTATTGTAAAATATCAGAGTAGCATTGTAATGTTATCATAGCTTTGGTTAGCTTGGCAAGGATGGGGGAGATATCGTGGAGATTGCCTTAAAGAAGCTCCTTTCGGGTAAAGGGGGGGCATAATATGAGGCAGATTAATTCTCTTAGTGGGCAAGAGCTAAGGGATATGGTTATGGCGGCTACCGAATGGTTGGAGAAGAATGCTTCGGAGATTGATGCCTTGAATGTTTTCCCGGTACCGGATGGGGATACCGGGACTAACATGTTGCTTACTATGCGTTCCACTATTGAGGAGGCCTACCGGGCTCCTGACCATAGTACTTCGGCGGTGGCAGAGGCTATCGCTAAGGGAGCACTGATGGGGGCTCGGGGTAACAGTGGCGTGATTCTTTCCCAGATATGGCATGGATTGGCGAAGGGCCTAGCCGGGAAGGATTGCTGCAC
Organism: uncultured Dehalococcoidales bacterium; assembly: GCA_964649385.1. Lineage (GTDB taxonomy): Bacteria > Chloroflexota > Dehalococcoidia > Dehalococcoidales > UBA5760 > UBA5760. The sequence continues at coordinate 21,140 of CAZYRA010000012.1, forward strand.
CGGTAAAGACCTGGCTGAAGCCCTACTGCGGGCGTCGACGGAGGCGTATAACGGGATAGCCAATCCGGTAGAGGGGACTATTCTTACCGTAGCTCGACAGGCAGCGTCAGCGGCTAAGGCTGAGGCTGATAGCGGCACTGATAACATAGTATTGATAATGGATACGGTGGTTAATGCAGCCAGAGAGTCGGTGGCTAATACCCCTAATCTCCTTCCCGTATTAAAAGAAGCTGGCGTGGTAGATGCCGGGGGGCAGGGCCTGCATACAATTCTGGAGGGCGCTCTGCACTACCTTAAGGGGGAAACGAATGAGTTTCAGTCAGGTAAGCCGGGGATAATTATCAGTGATATGGCGCAACTGGCTAAGACCCCACAGATGGTAACGGCGGATGAAAATCCTTACGGGTATTGCACCTGTTTTATCATAAAAGGGTGGGGGCTTGACCCGGAGAAGCTCAGGAGGAAGCTGAAGAAGAAGGGGGAGTCACTAATCGTAGTTGGTGACCAGTCTACAATCAGGGTTCATATTCATACCTTGGACCCGGGTGGTATCATCCATCTGGCTACTTCACTGGGTACCGTACATCAGGTGAGCATTCAGAATATGGATGAGCAGCATGAAGGCTTCGTTGAGATGCAGAAAGAGCGTATGGTGACGGCTGATATAGTCGTGGTGGCGGTGGTTTCCGGGGATGGATTGGCTGATGTTTTCACCAGTCTGGGGGCGGTGGTTGTTCCCGGTGGCCGGACCATGAATCCGAGCACCAATGACCTGCTTCAGGCAATAAAATCAGTAGCCTCAGACAAGATTATTATTCTACCCAATAACAAAAATGTAATCCCTGCCGCCAGGCAGGTACGTTCCTTGACTGATAAGACCATCAAGGTTCTGGCCACAACTACAATCCCGCAGGGAATAGCCGCTCTGCTGGCTTTTAATACTGAGGTAGACCTGGAAACAAGCATTACCGCGATGAAAAAGGCGCAGTCAGCGGTAAGATCTATCGCGATTACTCAGGCGGCCCGCTCGGTTCGGTTAGTTGGGATGCATATTAAGAAGAAGCAACCCATTGGATTTCTGGACGGAGACCTGGTTGCAGCCAGTGACAGTGCTACCGACACTCTGAATGAAGTGTTGTCCAAGCTGAACTTGAGCGACGCCGAGATAATCACCATCTACTACCGGGGTGATGAAGAGCGAGTGGAGGTTGGGTCGTTCATAACCGCTTTTCGAGAGCAGTATCCTCACCTGCAGATTGAGCTGGTGCGAGGTGGGCAACCTCACTATCACTATATTGTTTCTGTGGAGTGATGGCG
>CAZYRA010000013.1:0-18873 GCA_964649385.1 uncultured Dehalococcoidales bacterium
TGTATTCGCTGCCCTTTGGCATACTTTGGCATTCTTCACTCCTTTAAAGGATGCGCTTAGGTCATTATAGTCTTGTAGTGAAAGTCTAAGCTTCATAAAAGGTCTTGTCAACACCACCGGAAACGAAGAACCCAGGTGTGAGGTAGGTATTTGTTTTCAGCCTTGCCCCATTGACAAACAAAGGGGCAGACAGCACACTTAGGAATAGGGCAGGGGATTGCCTGGAGAGCGTGGCATAGAGATAGGATGACCGATATATCAGGGTCTATAGTCTTTGGCTCACTGACAGTATGGAACATTGTAATGACAGTCCGTGAGAGGCGGAAAGCCTCTGAGCTCTACGGTCACCTGAGCCTGTCCATCTTTTTCGGCACATTACTCTTCAGTTTCCTTCCCTTTTCCTATGAGACCTTCGGTCGAGTATTCCATGGTTTTTTTGCCAACACAGCAGTGCTGCAGATAGCCGGGCTTAGCATTGTTTTGATAAGCGTCTTCCCCTACCTGTTTGCACTGACTACACTGAGGGCAAGGGGAGTTCCGGAAAAGAAGCGTCATCTAGAGACTGGTAATCTGGTGACCTCGGGAATATACCGATATGTTAGACACCCGATGGCACTGGCGGTGTTTGTGCTGTGTTTTGGGCTTATGCTCTGGAGGCTATCTATTGCTTCTATCATCGCCTACATTGTGGTAACGCTGTTCTACATAGTCATACAAAGGAGGGAGGAGGAGGCTCTTATCAACAAATTCGGAGACGGGTATTGCAGATACCGGCAGCAAGTGCCTGCTCTAAACATGATACGGGGTTTGATAAGAGTGATAACCTTGAAAAGGGGGGCAAGCCATTATTTCAAATGACAGGGATTTGAATGGTCGGGGTGAGAGGACTCGAACCTCCGACCTCAGCGTCCCAAACGCTGCGCGCTAGCCAACTGCGCCACACCCCGCTGCCGAGAACAAATATAGCAGACCACCTGCTCAGGGTCAAGCGGGTGTGCCGGTCAGGGCTTCAGTCCCTGCAGTTGGGACAGACATCAAATGCTTCCGGAGCCAGCCCAGCTTTCTTGGCGATATACTCTAACTGCTTCTCGGGAGCCCAATACTCACCACACTTACTACACTTCTTTAGCTTGAACTCCGTCGGCTGCATTTTGGGATTAGGCATAGTTATAGTTCTTGTATCTCCAATATCATCTATCTTTATTGCATTTACAGGACAGATGTAGGCACAGGACCCGCAACCAATACAAGCATCCGGGGATTCATAAAAGGGTGAAGCTACCTGTCTATCGGTACCCCGATTGACTAAGCTGATGGCACTAACACCTACAACTTGTTCACACGCCCTAACACATAATCCGCATAGAATACATTTCTTGTTCTCTAGTTTGAAAGGTGTTTTATCAACACCCAGCTGTTTAGCCAAATCATGTATTTCCTCCAAGTCAGGACACCTTGCCAGCAGCAGCTCAATCACCGTGCGGCGGATGTTACTAACCTCTGGTGATTCGGTCCTGACGACAAGCCCTTCCGCCACCGGATAGAGACAGGAAGCTACCAGCCTCGTCCGTCCGTTCCGGGTAACCTCCACCATACAGAGACGACAGGCGCCATAAGGGGATACCTCCTCATGGTAACACAGGGTTGGGATATAGATACCGTTTTCACTAGCTACTTCCAGGATTGTTTTTCCCTCTTCCGCCTGAAATTCCCGTTCGTCAATAGTCAGTCTTACCATCCTCATAACACCTTCAACTTACTTTTACGGCACCAAGCTTACAGACATCGTAGCAGGCCCCGCACTTGATGCACTTCTCCTGGTCCAAAATAACCGGCTTCTTCTTGCCGCCGGAGGTTATCGCCTCCGCCGGGCAGGCCTTGACACAGAGCCCACACCCCGGGCACTTCTCCTCAATAATCTGATAGGTAATCAACTCCTTGCAGACGCCAGCGGGGCACCTCTTCTCCTTAATGTGAGCCTCATACTCGTCCCGGAAAAAGCGGATGGTGCTCAAGACCGGATTGGGCGCTGTTGCTCCCAGGGCACAGAGAGCGCCATCTTTTAGTACCGTGGAGAGACGTTCCAATAACTCAATGTCGCCTTCCTTGCCCTTGCCCTCGCTAATATCATCAAGTATCTCCCGCATTCTCTTTAATCCCTCGCGACAGGGGACACACTTACCGCACGACTCCCCTTCGAGGAAGCCGATAAAGTACTTGGCGATATCCACCATACAGTTGTCCTCATCCATTACAATCATCCCGCCGGAGCCCATCATCGAACCGGCCTCGGTCAGTTCGTCAAAATCCACTGGCAGATTGATTAGACTATCCGGGATAACTCCCCCGGAAGGACCGCCAGTCTGTACCGCCTTGAACTTTTTACCATCGGGAATACCACCGCCGATATCATAAATAATCTCCCTCAGTGTGATGCCCATCGGGACCTCTACCAGGCCGGTGTTGTTGACCTTGCCCACCAGAGAGAATATCTTGGTACCCTTACTGTTAGCGGTGCCTGTTTTGGTGTACCAATCAGCACCCTGATTTATTATTAGCGGGACATTTGCCCAGGTTTCGACATTGTTTAACGTGGTGGGCTTGTCCCACAAGCCCTTCTCAACGGTATGAACATACTTCGCCCTGGGTTCCCCCACTTTCCCCTCCAGCGAAGCCATCAGCGCTGAAGACTCACCGCAGATGAAGGCGCCACCCCCCCGGTTTATCCTGACGCTGAAGTCAAAACCGGAGCCCAAGATATTCTTACCGAGCAGCCCGTACTCTTCAGCTTGCTTAATGGCTAACTGGATATTCTTCACCGCCAGCGGGTATTCATAGCGCACATAGACATAGCCCTCATGGCTACCTATGGCATAGGCCCCGATTAACATTCCCTCCAGGATACTGTGCGGGTTACCCTCAAGAAGGCTCCTATCCATATAGGCGCCGGGGTCACCCTCATCAGCGTTACAGATGATATAACGAACGCCATCCGATGACGGGGCATTACGGCAGGACTCCCACTTAACACCAGTGGGAAAGCCGCCGCCGCCGCGTCCCCTTAAGCCCGACTTCTTCACTTCCTCAATTACCGCCTCGGGCTTTATCCCGGAAAGTACCTTGCCCAGGGCGGAGTAGCCACCCACGGCCAGGTAGTCCTCGATTATTGTGGGGTCGATATAGCCGTTATTACCGAAGACAGACCGCTTCTGTCGGGCATAGAACGGCACTTCATGCTCATGGACGACCTTTTCGCCAGTGTTAGGGTCGGTGTAGAGCAGCCTGTCGATGATATTGTCCTTAAGGACGGTCTCCGAGATTATCTCAGAGACATCACCGGCGCTTACCCGCTGATAGAAGATATCCTTCGGCCGAATGACGACCAGCGGACCCCTTTCGCAGAAGCCGTGACAACCGGTAGTCTTGACATCCACCCTGTCCTCCAGCCCCAGCCGCTTAATCTCTTTTTGGAAAGCCTCGGATACCTTTTCACAGCCAAAGGCGTGACACCCGGTCCCGCTGCATATTGTAATACAGGGTTTATCAGTATCCCTTTTGCTAACTATTGATTCCCTTACCTTTTCCAGCCCCGCAGGAGAGCTTAGTCTGTCCAATAGCTGCCCCCTTCTCATCAAGAATATTCCTTAATCATATCTTTGACCTTTTCCGTCTTCATCTGCCCGTGGTATTCCCCATCAATGATCACTACCGGTCCTAAGGCACAGGCCCCGACGCAGTTGACCGTCTCCAGGGTAAACTCAAGGCCATCAGTGGTCTCCCCGGATTTAATGCCCAGTTCACGCTCCGTTGACTCCAGGACCTTGACCGCTCCGCGGACATGGCAGGCGGTGCCCATGCAGACATTAATCAGGTGACGTCCCCTGGGCGTTAAGCGTAGAGCCTTGAAAAACGTAGTAACACTGTAGAGCTGACTGAACGGAATATCCAAGGTCTTACTGACCTGCTCGAGGGACTCTCTAGGCAGGTAATTAAACTCTTCCTGAATATCCTGCAGGATAGATACCAGCATACCCTTGTCATGCTGATATTTATCTAATACTAATGCCACCTTCTTTTCTAGCTGTCCCGTTTCTGCATGCATTCTGCCTTCTCCTTGAGCTTGGCGTATTCCTTACTCACCCTGTCCTGAATCTCCTTAATGGTGTCCTCGGACAGATGGCGGAACCTTCCCTGTATTTTCAGATAGTCCTGGACTGGCCTCAACCGGGGTACATCCATAGTTATTTTATAGTTGCCGTTCTCAACCTCGTAGAGGGGAAACACGCCTGTTTCTACAGCCAGACGGCCTACCCTGATGGCTAAATCGGGAGGAATCCTCCATCCAGTAGGGCAGACCGATAGGATATGAACATAGGCCGGGCCGGGGGTAAGCGCCCCCTTTCTCACCTTATCCATTAAATCAAAGGGGTAGCTGGGACAAGCGGTAGCAACATAGGGGATATTATGGGCCACGGCAATACCGGGCATATCCTTTTTCCAGGTGGCCTGCCCGATACTCTTCTTACCGGCCGGGGCGGTAGTCGTCGAGGCACCATATGGGGTGGCTGAAGACCTCTGTATCCCGGTATTCATATATGCCTCATTATCAAAGCAAATATAGAGAAAATCGTGATATCTTTCCAGAGCGCCGGAGAGTGCCCCAAGCCCGATGTCACTGGTAGCACCATCACCACCGATAGCTACCACGCTTATCTTTTTCGCCGGGCGTTTGCCCTTTCTCACCATAGCCTTTAAGCCGGATTCTACGCCTGAAGCCGTGGCAGCCGCATTCTCAAACAGGGTATGAATCCAGGGTAAACACCAGGATGTATCGGGCAGCGGTGTCGAAATCACCTCCATGCAGCCGGTGGCATTAACAACAATTACATCTCTTCCCAATGCCTTGAAGGATTGCCTTACCGCCAGGGCCTCAGCACAACCAACACAGGCACGGTGCCCGGGGGCAAAGTTTTCCTTTTTGTTTATTAACCTGGGAACAAAAACAGCGTATTTCTCCATTATTCCCTCACCCCAAACATTTCAAACTCCTGATCACTTCCTTCCTTGGCGATCTTAGTCCCCCGCTCGATTATCTCTTTGAACCCTGCGATTGAGACCACCCTGCCTCCTAGACCACCGACAAAACCGACTACCTTGGGCCTCTTGTTCAGGTCATATAAGGCTGACCTGACCTCGGAGCAGACCGGTCCACCGGGCCCGCCGAAGGAGAGTGCCCTATCGAATACCACAAGAACGTCGGCATCCTTAACCGCCTGGCGAATTTCAGTAAAGGGGAAGGGGCGCCATAGGGTGAGATTTATCAGTCCCACTGCGTGACCATCCTCACGCATAGCATCTACTGCGCTCATGGCGGTCTCACTAAAGCTGCCCATAGTCAGTAGCAGCACCTTGGCCTCTTCGCAACGGTAGCACTGAAGTGGGGAGTAGTAACGCCCGAAGATGTCGCCAAAATCCTTCCAGGCCTCAAGAATTACCTCTTTAGAGGAGGTCAGGGCCACAGCTTGCGCCTTTTTTATCTCGGTGTAGATATCCGGCGGCCCGAAAGCTCCCATCGTTACCGGCTTGTCCGGGTCCAGGGGCAGTGGGTACTCATTCTGTGGCAGGAACTTTTCAACATCACTCTGATCCTCAAGGTATATCGGCTCAATGACATGAGTCAGTTGAAACCCGTCCATGTGTATCATAACCGGAAGCAGTGCTCTATGGTCTTCGGCAATACGGAAGGCACAGAGCGTATTATCAAAGGCTTCCTGCCCATTGGCGACAAATATCTGAATCCAGCCGGTATCACGAACGGACATTACATCGGAGTGGTCCCCCCAGATGCTTATCGGCGCCGACAGGGCGCGATTGGCCACCGCCATAACGATGGGGAAGCGCATTGATGAGGCAACGTAGAGCACTTCGTGCATCAACTCCATTCCCTGACTGGAGGTAGCGGTAAATGTTCTTGCCCCAACCGCCGCTGAGCCGAGACAGCAACTCATTGCCGAGTGTTCCGATTCAACCGGGACATAGGCCGCATCCAGTTCACCACTGGCCACCATCTCAGACAGGTCTTCCACAATATGGGTCTGCGGGGTAATCGGATAAGCCGCGATAACATCAACATTAGCCAACTTGGCAGCGATGGCGACAGCTCGTGAGACCTCTATACCTACCCTTTGTGTCATCACTCCTCCTCTACCATAGTAATCGCTTTTGTCCAACACTCTCGGGCACAGATGCCGCACCCCTTACAGTAAAACAGGTCAGCCTCAAAATACCCCTCTTCATTTGGCCCAATACACCCCTCAGGACAATAGATGGAGCAGAGACCGCACTTGATACATCTCTCGTGTTCATAGGTCGGACGCTGCGTCCTCCAGTCACCGGTCTGATACTGGCGGGCACTCCCTGGTTCCGTGATTATTGCGCCAATCTCTATCTGCTGCCAGGTTGGCTTACCTTCTGATTCAGTCAATTACTCTTGCCCCCTTACTGTAGTTCCCTCATATGCCCTCTGCATCGCATTGATATTCTTGTCTGCCAGACGACCGAAGCGGTGCCTTAGCGGCTCTATCAGGGACTCCAGTTTAGTAACCTCGGCAGCTTTCAGCAAGGCTCCGACCATAGCGGTATTGACAATAGGCACCCCCAGCATCTCCCGGGCAATCCTGGTTGCATCAACCGTTGCCAGTGCCCACTTAAAGTTAAACTCCTTTACAATCTCATCCGCTGTCTTCGGGGTATTAAGCACCAGTATGCCGTTAGCCTTAAGACCAGAACTGACATCGACGACACGCAGCAAATTTGCAGCCAACACCACCACGATATCAGGTTCTTCAATTTCAGCCCTTACCCGTACCGGCTTATCATTGTCTATCCTGACAAAGGCCACCACTGGGGCACCCCTTCTCTCCGCACCAAAGGCGGGAAAGGCCTGGGCATACTTACCCTCATTTATCGCCGCCTGTGCCAGTAGTTCAGCAGAGGTAACCGCTCCCTGACCGCCTCGACCGTGCCATCTAATCTCAACAAGTCCCGTCGTATTCGTCACCGAAAAGCCTCCTAAAATTGCCGTAAAAATGCCCCTGGAGCGACTCGAACGCTCGCATCCAGCTCCGGAGGCTGGCGCTCTATCCACTGAGCTACAGGGGCCCGATTCTATATCCCGCCTAACTTCCAATTATATCGTACCAATATTGGACAGCGAGTTCAATAGCTAAAATAGCCAGCTTGCCTGGTATTTTTTCCCTACACCAGCATCAATAGAAAGATACAACCCTAAAGCTGAGCGGAGAAGACATATTGCGTTGTTGTTTTCAGCCGTTTCCGTACCAGGGCTAACTGCGGTCTATATAGCGTGATCCTTTCTCCCCTCACATCCAGCGGCATATCAAGGACCTTTTGTATCACCTTCTCCCCCACCACTCCGGGGCATAGTACCGCCATTTCACCTCGACCGGTATTCACTTCGATAAGTATCGGCAACATTAATGCCTTCTGTTCATCACTATCTATTAAACTGGCCAGATATCTTAGTTCCTTCTGCTTGAAGAGGTGGACGCTGCCGTCATTACATAATACGTGAGGGTATTCCTCATCCCACAAATCGGCAAGCGACTTTTGCTTACCGGGCAGGTGGGCATTCAGTACTCTCAGTTCACCCGTTAAGTATTCCCGAAGCACCCTGTCGTAAGGTAACTCGCCACTCATCCGCTTATTTTCGCTCGAGCAGTACCTTTACCCGTTTTAACCGTGACTTCTCCTCTCTATCCCTCTCTTCAAACTTCATATTCAGGTATTTTATCGTCGCCTGCAAGCCGGGGATTATCAAATATTCCAGTGCATTTACTATCCTCTTCGTCCGATTTATCTCCATACCCAGCTTTGCCATACTCCTCTGCAGTTCAGCCAACTCGACGATAGCCTCCAGACACTTTTCCGATAGCTCAGCAGTTCGGTCCAACCAGGAAGAGGTATCAATCAGACTGTAGCCCCTGAGTGCCTGTTTGGTCTTCTTCAGTTCAAAAGCGGGGATTTTCACCCCACCTATATTTCTTAAGCCAGCAGCAATCTCCAGACCGCCCTCGCTGGCGGTGAACTCCTTCTCCAGAGCAATATAACCGTGATAGCCGGCAGCCAGCGATAGCGCCTTATACAGAGCGGAGAAATCATCGAGCAGGCCCCTCTTCACCTCTACTGTCTGTCCGGCTATCTGCAGGAATTCCATGACCAGTATTGATACCCTGTCCTTGATGAGCTTCTGGATTTTGGAAGCCAGGGTAAGCCGGCGTCGTAGCTTAATCAGCTCAATCTTGGTCGGTCTGGTTACTTTAATAAGCTGTGACATTTTTCTATCTCTAGACCTCTCCCGGGCAACCGGGAAGACATTTCCTGGCTGCCTGATGCTATTCCGATGCCGCTATGTCTCTCTGGCGTACTTGGGGAGATACTTCTTAATCAGCTCCTCACCAATCAGTTTCAGGTCTTCTTCAGGCAGGGCTGAGAATAGAGCCCAGCCTATATCCAAGGTGTCCTCCACCATCCTTTTCGTCACCTCTCCCTGTGAGATAAACTCCTTCTCGAACCGGTCGGCAATGTTCAGGTATACCCTATCCCTTTCCCCCAGTGCCTCAGCACCGATGATGGTCGATATTTCCCTTAGGTTACACCCTTCGGCGTAAGCGGCATAGAGCTGCATAAAGACGTTATTATGGTCATCCCTGGTCTTACCAGCCCCGATTCCCTCTTTCATCATCCGTGACAGGGAGAGGAAGACATCAATCGGCGGGTATACCCCCTTTCTTTCCAGATCCCGGGAAAGGACAATCTGCCCCTCCGTGATATAGCCGGTCAGGTCGGGGATAGGGTGCGTGATATCGTCGTCAGGCATGGTTAGAATGGGCATTACGGTCACCGACCCTTCCTTACCCGTAATCCGGCCTGCTCTTTCATACATCGTGGCCAGGTCGGTATACATATACCCCGGATAGCCCCTCCTTGACGGTATCTCCTCACGCATTGCGGAGAGCTCGCGTAGTGCTTCACAATAGTTGGTGATATCGGTAATGATAACCAGCACATGCATACCCTCCTTCCAGGCCAAGTACTCAGCGGCGGTTAGTGCCAACTTCGGGGTTGATATCCGCTCGATAACCGGGTCAGAGGCGGTGTTAATGAAGGCTACCGTTTTCTCCCGGGCGCCGGTCTGCTCCAGGTTCTGCATAAAAAAGTCGGCATCATCATAGCTGATGCCAATGGCACCGAAAACAATGGCAAACTGCTCCTCCGTCTTCTTAACGGAAGCCTGCCTGATTATCTGCGCCACGATTCGGTTGTGGGGCAGCCCGGAGCCGCTGAATATGGGTAGCTTCTGTCCCCTGACTAGAGCGTTGAGGCCGTCTATCGCTGAGATGCCGGTCTCAATAAATTCGGCGGGAGGCTCACGGCCGGCCGGATTGACCAGCCCGCCGTTAACATCGAGATAGTCCTCGGGGATTATCGCCGGCCCACCGTCTATCGGGTCGCCTGAGCCGTTGAATATCCTGCCCAGGATATCCTTGGCTACCGGCAGCTTCAGGGTCTCCCCTTTACACCTCACCCGGCTTGCCACCAGGTCTACCTCACTGACGCCGCCAAAGACCTGAATAATGGTCACTTTTTTGCTGATATCTATCGCCTGACCGCGCCTTATCTCACCACTGGCAAGCCTCACATCAACCATCTCATTAAACTGTACACCCGGAATACTCTCCGCAACCAGCAGCGAACCCTTGGTACGGCTGATTGCTTTTGTCTCTTTTACATACAGTGAGTCCAGTGTCATACCACTCCTCCTCTCTGGGGAACCAAGCTCGTCTCCATCTCCGACCACAACTCCTTAATCCTCTCTTTAGCCTCATCATTGGGGATATTCTTCATCCGGGATATCCTGGGGATTATCGGAGAGTTGCGGATTTCAGCAGTATTTATCCCTGAGTCAAGCATCTTCTGGGCCAGCTCGTAAAACCTGTTTATCGTCTGCAACATCAACTGCGACTTGAGCGGGACGCAGTAGGTATCGACTTCGTTGTAGGCGCTCTGCATCAGGAAGTCTTCCCGTATCATTCTGGTAACCGTCATTACCAGCTTATCACTCTCCGGTAGTGCCTCAGGACCAACCAGCCGGACAATCTCTTCAAGCTCAGCCTCCTGCTGAAGAAGCTTCAAGGCGGTAGCTCGGGTAGCCTCCCACTGCGGACTGATTTCGGACCACCAGTCTTTCACCCCGTCAACATAGAGGCTATAGCTGGTCAGCCAGTTTATCGCTGGGAAATGCCTCTTGTTGGCCAGCGCAGTGTCCAAGGCAAAGAAGGCGTCCACAATTCTGAGCGTGTTCTGGGTTACCGGCTCACTGAAGTCAGCCCCCGGGGGGCTGACCGCCCCGGTCACGGTCACCGAACCGCTCCTCTCCGGGCTACCCAGACACTCCACCAGCCCGGACCGCTCGTAGAACGAAGCGAGTCGCGAGCCCAGATAGGCCGGGAAGCCTTCTTCACCGGGTATCTCCTCAAGCCGTCCGCCGATTTCCCTCATTGCCTCTGCCCACCTCGATGTCGAATCGCAGACCAGCAGCACATCATAGCCCATGTCCCGGAAGTACTCCGCCATGGTAATGCCGACAAAGATACTTGCTTCACGGGCCACCACTGGCATATTGGAGGTATTGGCGATAAATATCTCCTTCTCCTGCAGTAACCTCCCTGTTTTCGGGTCCTTGAGTTTTCTGAAGCTGTGCAGCACATCAGCCATCTCGTTGCCGCGCTCGCCACAGCCGACATAGATATTTATCTGCGTCTCAGCCCAGCGGGCAAGCTGCTGGAGGGCTACTGTCTTTCCGGTACCAAATCCACCGGGTATTGCCGCCTTACCGCCAAGCGCCAGCGGGAACATATAGTCGAGAATTCTCATACCGGTAATTAGCAGTCTGGAGGCAGCAAATCTCCGCTTATAAGGACGGGGCTTTCTCACCGGCCATTTCTGCATCATAATAAGCTCTTTTTCACCGCCGCCATCATCCTCAAGCAGCGCCACCGCCTCGACAACCGTGTAATCACCTTCAGATATCTTCTTGATGACGCCCTTCATTCCCACTGGGACCATTATCTTGTGCTCGACAAGGTGGGTCTCGGGAACAGTGCCAATTACATCACCCTCACTGACGGCATCGCCGACTTTAACCGTGGGGGTAAAGTGCCACTTCTTGTCACGCGGCAGGGCAAATGCCTTGGCACCACGCTCGATAAATGAGCTATTCTCCAGCAGGACGGTCAGTGATTTCTGAAGCCCGTCGTAGATGGAGCCCAGAAGCCCGGGGCCCAGCTCGGCGGTCAGGATTGTTCCCGTTCCCTTAACTTCCTCACCAACCTTGAGACCCTGGGTATCTTCATGTACCTGGATTATCGCCTTGTCCTCCTCCAGACCGATGACCTCCCCGACCAGCCTATCACTGCCTATCTCAACAATCTCATAAACCTGGGCCCCCTTCATATCCTCACCGATGACCAGAGGCCCCGAGATGCGCCATATTTTACCCATATCTTACCTCCTCCATGAAACACGTCTAGATTTCTATATCGAAGCCGATAAATTTTCTGATATAAGCCTTGTAGTACTGAGCGACGTCCTCATAGCGTGTGCCGTATTTTGAGGGGACCTCAATGACTACCGGCGGCGAAACTTTCTTTTCTTGGACCCGGGCCACCAGGTCCTCAACATGTTTTGCATAGTCTTCCAGTATCACTATTATACCGACATCGGGTTCAGTCAGCTCTTCACTGATGGCCTTCCTGACCTCTTCGGCGCTGCTCCCGTCTTCTATTACGTGGTATCTGCTTACCCCGGCTAGCCTTAGCCCGTTGACCAGGTCTTCGTCCCCGATTACAGCTATGCCCAGGTGTCTTATATCTACCATTATCAGAACACCAGATACTCTTTTATTTCATCCGCGGATATACCATCGAAGGCCGCTTTTAGTATCAGTCTCAGGTTCCTTATTTCCCCCTCTTTGATAGTCAAATACCAGGCAATCACCAGAGGGCTCATCACCCGTGGCGACAGTGTCTCTTTGAGCAGTTGAAACTTGTGCCGGTCAATAATTTCCTCGACAGCGGTGATGCTCTTGGTCCGGTTATAGCCAGCTACTAATTCGTCCGCAATACCACGGTATTGAGTACCCCCTAAAGCACCGGGGATATCGGCCAGCTTGCCGGATGATAAACTCTCAACTGCCTGGTTAGAGAGAAGATACCCTCCGGTGATGATGCAGCCGGAGGCCGCCACTCCTATTTCCTCGATGGCAGCGCGGCTGGCAACCTTAAGGTTGGTCAGGTCGATGATGAGGCCGAAGGTCTTGGCAAGAATAAAACCGTCTTCCACATCTTTTGCCGTATCCAAGAGGTTCTTGTAGTGCTCTCCGTCCAGTCTCGTTTCTGTCTGGAGTCTCAATCTCGCCTCACTCCCTGTGTCGTATTCCCTGAGAATGGAAGCATAGGTCCCCAGATCGCATTCGACCAGCAGCCGGATAACAGCGTCAATACTAGCGGCGCGGGATAACTCATCCAGTAGCCCGCGACTATGAATAACCCCCACCGGTATCAGGTCGGCCTGCTTATCGGTTGGGATACTCTGCAGGACGGCCTTGATGTTGATGACATCGTACCTTACCTTAGAAGCATCCAGTACCTTGCGCATATCAGCCGGCATCAGCCTTAGCCCATCCAACCGCTCCAAGCACTGGCCAAAATACTGCCATAAACACCGGTCGGAATCATCAAAGGTCTTAACCGATGCCGTCTCAAGGTATCCACCGACCTCGGTATCCCGAATAGCTTCCATCACATCAGGCACGGCAGCATTCCGGGACAGCCGATTGATATGGTCAAGGGTAACCACTCTGGCCTCAGCCCCTTTCAGGTAAGCCGACATAAAAGCATATTCTGCGTTGGACAAAGCTAACTCCGATTAATCTGAAAAGAGTTCCCTACCTATTTCCGGCAGCAATCTGGGCAGCAGCATCTCCAGCCTGGTCTCATAGGTATCGTCTATTCGGATTTTACCATCAATATCCTCGACGATGACCCCCCCACTACAGTCATACTCCTTGACCTCCGCTATCCTGGCGGCTAGCTCTTTATCCTTGGCCAAGAGTTTTTTCATCCCGCTGACATCTTTAGCGGAAAGATAGACCCTACCTTTACCAGTGCCAAGGGGGGCAGCGGCTTCATTGAGCAGGCCTCTCAGTGAGCCTTCGCTAATCGAGGTTGCGGCAAGCTCCTTTTTCACTCTGCTGATTATATCACTGATTACATCAGCCTTGGCTCTGGATAGCTCTTGACGTGCCTGCACGGTGGCCTGAGCCGCAATCCGGGTAGCTTCCTCCCCGGCCTGCCGGAGCATTCTGCCCTTCTCCTCTTCTAACCTAGCTACCCGCTGTTTCTTAGTCTGCTCTATCTCCTGCCTGGCCTTATCCTCGGCTTCCTTTACGATAACCTTTGCCTCGGCCTTTACCTTATCCAGGATAGCTCCGCCTATTTTCTCCATTCCTGTCATCTAAAATACTCCTACATAAGCCCTAACATGCTAAGCAGCATGATAGTAAAGACCAACCCGAGGACACCCAGCAGCTCAACAAACACAGCCAGCATCATGGCGTTGGTCAATATTTGACCTCTTGTCTTGGGCAGGAGGGAGATGCCCGACGCACACACGGAACCCTGATGGGCTGCCGAGAAAAATTGGGCCATGGCAGCCATAATACCCAGGCCAAGTACGGCAAAGCCGCCACCGCCTGTCGCCGGCAGTTTATCGGCGACATTAGAGGTAATCAATATCATTATGATGAGCCCGTAGAAGGCCTGTGTCATCGGTAAGGATGCCAAAACGATGACATTCCTGAGTTGTCCTCTATCCTCGGAGAGGACGGCTACCCCTGCGGAGGCTGCCTTGGCTATTCCTACCGAGGCGCCGGCCAGACCACCGCCTAAGGCTAAGGCACCACCAAGAATAGCTAGGGATGACGGATCAACTAACATTTTCGCACTTCCTTTCTAAGATTTTGCTCCGACCAATACGGGTGGCCGTTTAATCAACTTAAATGGACTATATATCCTACCCCCTCCTTCATAGAACTTAAACAAAAACTCAACAAAACACAGTCGGAGTGAATGGATAAACCCGGTCAGGACGCTGAGCAACAGGTTGACGGTGTGTCCTATAATCAGAATGAAAACACTTAGCGCGCCACCGGCGATGACGCCGGCCATACCGGAGAAAGGTAACAGGTTGCCGAATAGGGGCCCCAGCATATTGAACACTGTAGCCAGGTAGTAAGTAGCCAGTCCTACGCCGGCAATTCTGGCGTAGGACATAATATCACCCAGGATGCCGGTGATATCAAAGAGCCAGAGTATTGCCCCGAGGCCGCCCTTCTCAATAAAATTACCGGCGACTATCATGCCCATCCCGGCGATGGCAAAGTACAGGGAGATATCGTAGACCTGAGGGGGAAATGGAGGCAGTTTAATAATAAGGCCAAGCACGGAGG
The DNA here is from genome assembly GCA_964649385.1 of uncultured Dehalococcoidales bacterium. Classification (GTDB taxonomy): domain Bacteria; phylum Chloroflexota; class Dehalococcoidia; order Dehalococcoidales; family UBA5760; genus UBA5760. The sequence goes on from CAZYRA010000013.1 coordinate 14,591, forward strand.
GAATATCTACATTCATTACGGCGCGTATGATATAGAGTGCGCCGAACTGAAGTGAAAAAAGCCCCACCTTGGCAACTATGGCGCCCCGGTTTCTCTCCCTGACTGACTTGATGAGAGCCAGTACGTTGCCGATATTGACATGGATGAAACCGATAAAAAGCGCCAGTATGACAAAGATTAGCGGATCTTGCAGCATCCGCTGGACCCCGGCGACCAGACTGGGGTCCCCAATTCCAAACAGGGTATGAATATTACCCAGATAGCTGCCGCTGAGCAGACCCAGGGTAAGACCAACCCCACCACAGATATACAGCACCCTCTGCAGCTGTATTACCGCCCCGGACTTAGTTCCACCGAGGAATTTGACAATCAGAAACCGGCTAATTAGTATCATCCCCGCTGCGTAGACCACATCGGCTATCATCAAGCCGAAGAAGATGGCGAAAGAGTAGGCGATGATGGGTGTCGGGTCCCATTCCCTGTATTTAGGGGTAGCGAACAGGTTGACCACAACCTGAAAGGGACTCATCGGAGCCGGGTTTTTCATCTTGGTCGGCGGCTCCTCTACGGCCTTCGGTTCCCTGGTATCAATGAAGATATACTCTATCCTATCCTTAAGCTGAAAGACCAGCGTCTCAACGCTGTTGGTCGGTATCCACCCTTCAACCGAGGTGACATATTTAGTTTCACAGGCTCGGCTTAAGACCGATAACCGCTGTCTTTCCGCCGTCAGAGCTCCCTTAAAGAGAGCGAGCGTTTTTATGTCCTGCCTTGCCTTATTCCGGAGTTCCTGATAGGTCCCGGACAGGCTTACCTCAAGCTTCTGCAGCGTCGCCTCGGTACTGGTGAGAAACTTGCCCAGGGTCTGGTTGCCATCCGGTACCAGCAGTGCCCTGCCTCCGGCACCGTTAATCAGGGACTCGATAGTCTCCCGGTTTTCCACCTTAGCGATGAGGTATATAACGGTCTCGTCTTCTACCGTGGCAGCGGTGTTTTCAAACAGGTACCCCTCCATCTCATTACGGAAGGCCCGGTATGCTTCGGTAGGCAGGACAAAGACCCGGGAAAAAAGGTAATCTCCGGAGAATTTCAAATCCTCTAGTCTGATGTCGTAGTACTGGGTGAGGAGCCCAAGACACCTTTTCTGCTCGGTGAGTTCCTGAATCTCATTATCGGTCCTGATTGCCTTCTCGTATAGCCCGGCGAATCGGGTGTACAACGACCTTACTTCCCGGTTGAGTTCAGAGAAAGGCCGGGTGTATATCACGTCAACGTCTTCCTCCGGCAAGACCTCCTCTTTCTCGGTGAGGTAACACAGCATGTTGTTAACAAAGGTCGCCAGCTCAGCGGTTTCCTTTCGCTGACTCTCGATAGCCGCCTTATCTACCGGCTTTAGCTCCTTGGCTTCCTCAACGTGAAGAACTCCGACTTCATGCAGGGTCTTTAAAGTCTGTTCGGAGTAATCCTTCAGGGTAACTACTCTTACCTTAACCATCGACTCAGGAGAATTGATGATTATCGGTGGTGTCATCTCGACTCGGCTCCGCTGACGATATTCACGATGCGCCCGGCAATCTCCCCTACCTTCTTGCCGGCGCTGGCCCTAATCTCAGAGGCATCCTTCTTCGACTGCTCAAGCTCCCGGGCCGCCTTTTCCCTGGCCCTATCCAAGGTTTGCTCACACTCTCCCTTTACTTCATCCAGGGACACTTCAGAGGCAAGAATCACGTTGGCTTCCTCTTTAGCTTTGAGGATGATTTCATCAGCACGGTGCTGGGCTTCCTCAAGCATCTTCTCTGCTTCAACCTCAATCATTTCTACACTGCTTGTGATTTCTTCAGCAGGCATAGCACACCTCTTTCTGGAGAATTTCCAGGTTGGTACAAGGAAGGGGAATAATTACTCAACAACCAGTTTATAATTATAGCAGAACTTTTCCCGATGGTAAATCCCCAGCCTCTTACAATACAAGATGAGCCTGGAGAGAGAGTCCCCTTACCCCGGTCCTACGCTGGAGATGAAGAGACGATAAATGCCGAAAATATAGAGCGCAACCAGGGCAACAGAGTACCAACTGACCAGAGAAAACGTTTTGCGCTGCTGTCGGAAGCGAATTCCGGTGATAACCAGCAGGCTCATCACGATTACCAGTAATGTCGTAACCAGATGGGCACCCAATACCGATGAGAGAACCGGCCCCCGCCGGTAGGCAAGGTCAACCGGGGTAATAAGGGCAAGGTTAAACATATTGCTGCCCAGTATATCAGCCACTGCCATATCCAGTGCCCCCAAACGCAGGGCGGCGATGGTAACTACCAATTCAGGCATCGAGGTGGTAATTGCCAGAAACAGGCTGCCGACGAAGCTGGTATGCAGACTGTAGGTGGCGGCAATCTCTTCACCGATAAAGGATAACCATATTCCGGCACCGATAATGGCGGCGGCTGACAGGGCAAACCTGATATAGCACATCTTTCTGGACAGCTCTTCATATTGAGCGGGAACTGTCTGTACTGACGCCGTCTGGTTATTGCGTTCGGAGCGGAATACCCACCATATCCCGACCAGATAAAGGACAAGGGGTAATACCCCGGGCAGGTTGACCCAGCCCCGGGTCATGCCGGGGAAATCCCCTCCGGCACCTATACCCCCGGCAACGACAGCGGCGATTATAATGCCGCTGGCTGCTGATGCAATAAGACTTGGACTCACCCGGCTCAGGATTGGCGCCGGACGGTAGATAGTATCCAGTACGGCTATTAATACCAGATTAAAAAGACAGCTGCCCAGGAGGGTCCCCACCGCTAAATCGGGCAGCTTGACCAGGGCAGCCGCACTCACCCCGGTAACCAGTTCCGGCATGGAGGTAATCGCTGCCAGGAGCAGCAGCCCTATCCATATCCGGCCCAGGCCCGTCTTCTCACTAATGGCATCCCCGTATCGAGCCAGTCTTGTTCCTGAGAAGAGAATGATAGCAATGCAGGCAGCAAACTTTAACCAGACCAAAACTTTGGTACTCCTAGAGAATAGCCGCGTCCTGGTCAGCATACAATATCGGCAATAAGTTCGTAAAGCAGTATCTCACCAGGGTATCGGGCTGGTACTCATATCAGGCTTGCCCTGAGGCGAGGTTTTGGGATAGAATCTGAAGTTGGGAGAGGTGTCCGAGTGGTTGATGGTGCCGCTCTCGAAAAGCGGTCTCCGCGTTCAGTGGAGCGTGGGTTCGAATCCCACCCTCTCCGCCAGATATTGTATAATTAACAAATAGGTCCTTTTCATACTGAGGAGAGATGCTGGAGTGGTCTATCAGGCGTGCCTGGAAAGCGCGTGTAGCCTTTGGCTACCGTGGGTTCGAATCCCACTCTCTCCGCCACTTCTTCTGGAGCAGAGTCAGAGAATTTTACATAAAACAGAGAGAGGGCAAGACCTACCATCTACACCCTCTCTAGGACTGTGATTATTACTTTCACAACATAGCTATCTGGCTATGCCTTTTCCTAACTTACCCTGAGTTCTTTACTGGTTTGATTGAACCCCTTACCAACGAGCTTTATCTTGATCGGTTCGTCCTGTCCCCATCTCTTGTAAACCCGGCACATCTGGCAGATATCAGTATTGTGGCCTTTTTCACCATCACAGTGAAGTTTACAGTAGGTGCCTTCCATCTGCCAGCACGGCATACCCTGATGTTTGAAAGCCGGACACTCGTTCCTTATCTCTTCCGGGCAGCGTAGCATCTCCCAGCACGGAGTCTTTCCTTCCCAGAAGCCCTGCCCCGGCTCTGCCAGAATCTTCCCCTTAACTTCGCTGATAGCACTCTCTACCTCGGCAATCTCATCGATTGTAGTAATGTCGCTCAAGATTTCTTCCAGCTGCTCATCTAACTTCGTCACGGTTGCCTTCGGCGGATGAACCTTGGGCAGTAGCTCCACCTCATCGTAGTGGAAGCCGTAGACCTTGTCCGTACGCTCACCGGAGGTCACCCTGGCCCAGATTGGATAGGTGGCATATCCCTCAAGATCTTGAGTTTGCAGGTCCACTATCTCCGCACCTTCACCAACCAGCTCGGGCATCGCATCGCATTCCTTGATCCTGACGGTGCCCCCCGTTTTCATTACCTTCAGCATCTCTTCCAGCCGTTCCACCACCTTAATCCTGGTTATCTCCTCTGGGCGAGCCTTGGGCAGCACTTTTACCTCATTGTAATGGAAGCCGTAGACCTTACCCTTGTGCTCACCGGTGGTTATCCTGACCCAGACTGGGTATACGGTGTACTTCTCAAA
>CAZYRA010000014.1:0-6831 GCA_964649385.1 uncultured Dehalococcoidales bacterium
ATCGAATCGCGCGGAGATTTCACGCTTCACGTTGTTGATTGCATTGTCCAGTACCTGCAGATCCACCCTACTCACCACATCTACTGACGGCATCTTTACCTCTGGCATCTTTACCTCCTTGGTAGTGACGATCCACCCGATTAATTCTACCACGAAAGTAACAATGACTCCGAATAATACGCGCTAGCCTCTTCCCCGCTCGGCCAATCGTATGCGTAAGAAATCAGACATCCGATGTTTGTGCAGTGGTAAGGTGTTATAATGATCAAACAAGTTTTAAGACTAGAGAGCGGATTTAGGCTGCATTATCATGTCTTGGCCTAATGTCACCCAGGAGTCGGTTCAGTCAGTAAGCTATGAAATACGTGGAGAAGCATTTCTGATGGTAGATTCTAACACTGTTGAGATTGATGGTGTGGGGCCGGTTCTATTTGAACGCAGCAAGCGGGCCAAACACGTGAATATCTCCGTGAAACCATTCAAGGGAGTTCATGTTGCTGTTCCTGATGGATTGTCCTTCAAAAAAGCCGAGGAATTCGTCAATGCCAAGATGAATTGGATACAGAGACACTTGTATCGGATGAAGCAATATGAAGAAAACAATATTGTTTCAGATGCTTCTGTCGATATTGATAGGACGAAAGCCAAACGGAAGCTAATCAGAAGGCTCAAATACCTGGCAGGGAAACATGGACTTACCTATAACAGGGTATTCATTCGGAATCAGAAGACGAGATGGGGCAGTTGCTCTCATAAAAATAACATCAGCCTCAACATGAAACTCGTCAAATTACCCGACGAATTGATGGACTACGTGATTTTGCATGAGCTTGTTCATACCAGGGTGAAAGACCACAGCAGTGGCTTCTGGACTGAACTCAGTAGGTTAGTGGGAAATGGTAAGGGCATGGCGTTAAGATTGAGAGAATATGACATTACATAATATTTAGCAAGGAGGGTGCCCCGGTATTCTAATTGACGCCTAGATTGGCTTATGTTAGTATTAGAATGCTTCAGTTGGGGTGAACCACTGAGGTCTTTATAGAATTCCCCTGAGCTATTTTCTTAGCTAGCAGTAAATGTCACTCAGTGAGAAGTCATGCCGATAGAGGAAGATTTAGCCCGTTCCTTACCCGGTAAGGAGCTCGATGGTGATACTCTACTGACCATCGGGGTTTTTGATGGTGTTCACCTCGGCCATAAGCACCTGCTTTCGGGACTGAAGGAAAGAGCTAAAGAGTGCAACCTGTTAAACGGGGTAGTAACCTTTAACCCACCCCCTCAGAAGGTGCTGGCACCTCAGGCCGGGCTGCTGTTCCTCACTGATATTGAGCAGAAGGTTGAGCTTCTTTCCTCTGAGAACATTGACGCTGTTTTCATCTTGCCCTTTACTACTGAACTGGCTCAGCTTAGCGCAAGGCGCTTTGTTAGTCTGATGCAGCAATACTTGAGAATGAAGGGGTTAGTAGTCGGGTATAACTTTGCCCTTGGCCGGAACAGAGAGGGCAATATTGATGTCCTGCGGACGTTAGGTGAAGACATGGGCTTTACGGTAACCGTGGTGCCTCCGCTAGTGATAAATGGTGAAATGGTAAGCAGTACCTTCGTCAGGAAGGCGTTATCTAGTGGGGATATGAAGAGAGTGCATAATTTAATCGGCCGTCCCTTCAGTCTGCACGGACGGGTAGTCCCCGGGGCGAATCGGGGAGCCAAGATGGGTTTTCCCACTGCCAATCTGGATATAGACACGGAGCAGGCCATACCCACCGAAGGCGTTTACGCCACCCGTGCATATATTAATGATAAAGCCTATAATTCGATGACCTACGTCGGTGCGAGTCCCACCTTCGGCGACAGCCGGAGTATCATAGAGGTCTTTATCCTCGACTATTCCGGTGACCTCTATGGGAACGAACTAAAAATTGATGTTATCGAGCGGCTTCGCGGTGGGAAACAATTTGACACCGTTGAGAAGCTGAAACAGCAGATAACCGCGGATATAGAAAAGGGGAGGGTACTGCTCGATTCCAGGGGCAGGAAGTAGTTGTGGATATTAACCGCCTTCTAAAAAGGGGAGTGGCTGAGATTATTGTTGAAGAGGAGATGATAGCACTGCTCCGTTCCGGCAGGCAGCTGCGACTCAAAGAGGGCTTTGACCCTAGCTTCCCTGATATTCACCTCGGTCATATGGTAACCTTAAAGAAGCTGAGCCAGTTTCAGGACCTGGGACATAGGGTTATCCTTATCGTTGGTGACTGGACGGCCCAGATTGGCGACCCTAGTGGCGCCTCGGTCACCCGCCCCATGCTTTCTGCGGAGCAGGTTAAGGTTAATGCGGAGACCTATATGGAGCAGTTTTTTAAGGTAGTTGACCGGGAAAAGACAGAGGTAAGGTGGCAAAGTGAGTGGTTTAGTAAGTTCGGCCTGGCTGATGTTATTCGTCTCACCAGCAGGTTTACCGTGGCTCAGATGCTGGCCCGGGAAGATTTTAGTAATCGCTATAGCTCGGGGCGTCCCATCGCGGTGACCGAGTTGCTCTACCCGCTGCTCCAAGCCTATGACTCGGTAGCTGTCCAGGCTGATGTTGAATTCGGTGGCACCGACCAGAAGTTTAACCTGCTGGTAGGCCGCGAGCTCCAGTCCGCGGTGGGACAGCATCCCCAGCAAGTGTTCCTGGCCCCTCTGCTGGTCGGTACTGACGGCACTCAAAAGATGAGTAAGAGCCTGGGTAACTATATCGGAGTTGCCGAGCCGCCTAATGAAATATACGGTAAGGTGATGTCCATTACCGATAACCTTATCATGGACTACTTTGAACTGGTGACCGATGTTCCCGAAGAAGAGCTGGCCGAGTTCAAGCACAAGCTCGGTGATAGCGGCTTCAATCCCATGCCTCTCAAGAAGCGTCTGGCTCGGGAAATTGTCACCCAACTCTACGACCAAAAGGCAACCAGTGAAGCCGAGGAATATTTTACCAGGGTCTTTCAGGAAAGAAAACTCCCTGAGGAAATAAAAGAGGGTACTGAATCAAATGTTACTCTTCGGGATTATCTTGTAATTAACCGGCTTGCTAAAAGCCGGAGCGAAGCCAAGCGTCTTATTGAGCAGGGTGCTGTAGATGTTGACGGTAAAAAAATCACTGACCTAAATTGGATTTTCCCTAAAGGGACTACCATAAAAGTGGGTAAGCGAGGCCATATCAGATCTACTTAGTACCAGATTATAATCCAGTTAGATGCTGCTTCCCTTAACGTGAATACTGATACACCGGCGTAGTTAGAATAAAGAATAGGAGACAGATAATGGAGCACCTGCGTATTCCGGGACCGACCCCCTGCCCCCCTGAGCCTTTGCAGGCAATGACCAAGCAGATGATAAATCATCGGGGTGAGGAATTCGGGCAGATAGTCAATGAGGTTACTGCAAATCTTAAAAAGTTGTTTCAGACCGAGAGCGATGTCTTTTTGCTTACCGGTTCGGGGACGGGTGGGCTTGAGGCGGCTATCGTTAATACCCTGTCTCCGGGTGACAAAGTGCTATCGGTATCCATTGGTGTCTTCGGAGACCGCTTCGCTACTATTGCGGAGACCTTCGGGGCTGAGGTAGTCCCCCTCCGGTTCGAGTGGGGCAAGGCCGCCGATGTTGATGCAATACGCCAGGCACTTCGGGCTGAGCCCGGGATTAAAGCAGTGCTGGTCACCCATAATGAGACATCGACTGGTGTTACCAATGACTTGGCAGAAATCAGCAGTGCAGTAAAGGAGTTTGATAAGCTGCTCTTGGTTGATGCCGTCAGCAGCCTAGGCTCGATTAACCTGCCGGTTGATGACTGGCATTGTGATGTTACCGTTACCGGTTCTCAGAAGGGCTGGATGGTCCCCCCAGGACTGGCAATGGTCAGCATGAGTCAGGAGGCATGGCAGGCACATGCCGTGGCTAAGATGCCTCGCTTCTACTGGGACTTCAGCAAGGCAAAGGCCTATCTGGAAAAGGGACAAACACCCTGGACGCCGGCAATGTCTACCGTATTTGCCCTGGCGGTATCACTGGAAATGATGTTAGAGGAGGGTCTAGACGGCATCGTAGAGAGGCATGCCCGCCTGGGCAACCTGGCTCGCGATGGAGTAAAATCACTGGGCTTACCACTCTTTGCCGACGAAAATTATGCCTCTAATACCGTTACCTCCGTAGCGGCAGCTAACGGTCTTGATATTATTAAGATGCTCAAAATTCTAAGAGAGGAGCACCATATTGTACTCGGCGGCGGACAGCTGAAATTAAACGGTAAGATATTCCGTATCGGCCATCTGGGATGGGTAAGTGAGGCGGATATAAAAACCGTAATTTCAGCGCTCAAAGTAGTACTGCCACAAGCTGGGTTCAGGGGTTAGCTGATGAAGAAGGTCCTGGTTGCTGAAGCTGTTTCCGATGAAGGAATTAACATTCTGAGTAGCTGTGCTCAGGTGGATGTCAAGCTGGGGCTGAAGCCGGAGGAAATAGTATCCATAATTGGTGATTACGAAGCATTGGTGGTGCGTAGCCAGATCAAGGTCTCGGCTGAAATTATTGAGGCGGGGAAAAAGCTCCAGGTCATTGCCCGTGCTGGTATCGGGATAGACAACGTCAATGTTGACGAGGCGACCCGGTGTGGTATCGTGGTCGTTAATGCTCCTACCGGCAACACAATCTCGGCTGCCGAGCATACTATTGCCCTTATGCTTTCCCTGGCCCGCAATATCCCCCAGGCTAACGCTAGTCTTAAGTCCGGGGTATGGAAGAGAAGCGAATTTGTGGGGACTGAGGTCAGAAACAAGACGTTAGGCATTGTCGGTCTGGGCAGTGTGGGCTCGGAGGTAGCCAGGAGGGCTCGAGCCCTGGAAATGAGACTCATTGCCTATGACCCGTTTGTCTCTGTTGAGCATGCCCATAACTTGCAGGTAGAGCTTTTCTCCCTTGAGCAACTACTAAAGGAAGCGGATTTTATCACTCTTCACCTGCCGTTAACAGAGTCAACGAAGGATCTGATCGGGGCTAGAGAACTGAGCCAGGTCAAAGCGGAGGTCCGCATTGTTAACTGCGCCCGGGGTGGATTAATTGACGAAGCGGCGCTGGTCAAGGCGGTAAAGGAAAAAAGAGTGGCTGGTGCTGCTATTGATGTCTTTCCTAAAGAACCGACAACAGAGAGCCCCCTCTTTGAAAGCGATCGCATTATTGTCACACCTCATCTAGGGGCCTCCACAAGCGAAGCTCAAGCCATGGTGTCCCGGGACGTCGCCACCCAGATTGTAGATGTTTTTAAGGGGCAGCCGGCCAGATACTCGGTTAATGCCCCCTTTATCTCTGCGGAGATGCTGGTTATACTGGCACCATTTATGAAAGCGGTTCGCACGCTGGGTAGACTGGTCAGCCAGATGGTTGAAGGGCAAATGAATACCATAAAGCTCAGCTATGGGGGCGAAATTTCCAACTATGAAACTAACGCTCTTAAGGCGTCTGCCCTGGGGGGAATACTCGAGGAGACAAGTGAGGAGCGAGTTAATCTGGTCAATGCTAATATTGTAGCGGCTGAGCGTGGTCTGACGGTAGTAGAGCAGAAGGAGACCAACTGTGAAAACTATGCCAGCCTTATCACTATAGAGGCAACCACCAGCAACGGTGTTACCATAGTTGCCGGGACAGTGATGCGCGGCGAATTGCATATTGTGCGGGTCAATGACTACTGGTTTGATATTGCCCCGGCTGGGGGCTACTTCCTGCTCAGCGAACACCTGGACCGTCCCGGTCTTATCAGCGCCGTGAGTAAAGTAACCGGTGATGCTGACGTAGATATCAGCTCAATGCATGTAGGGCGTCTGAAACCGAGAGGGCAGGCATTGATGATACTGGCCCTTGATGAGCCACTATCTAAGAAGCAAATTGAGCAGGTGCTGGCTATCCCCGATGTCCATGCCGCCAAAATGGTAAGGCTATAGCAGTTCGCCTGCAGACAGCTACCCCAGCTGGCGAAAGACCAAGCCTGAGGGGGGTTTGGGGTAGAAGTAGGTTGATTTTCTGGGCATACGGTCACCGACATCGGCAATGGCCTTAATTACTTCTGTCTTGACCGAGCTCAGGAAAAAGGCGAGTTGGTATTCATGGTTCAACACTCCGTTTACCACGTCCATCTTGTCATGGTTGAAAGCAAGCGATGTTTCCTCCCGCTCGCTGGTCACGCCGAGTATTTCCTCCAGTATGACATGGTCAACAATGCTAACATCCAGTCTCTTGTATAGCTCACTGTGAAAGTAGGGTATCATCTGGCTGGCAGTAGCAAAGTCATCCAGCTTGAGTAACAGAAGACTCCCCGGTGATAAGCCAAAAAGGACTATCCGGATCTGGTCTGTCCTATCACCAGCCAGTAAATCATCAATCTGCTGAGGGATATCGGGGGTCCATAGCGGCAACTCATCCATCTGAAATAGCGTTGCCAGCCTGCCCTTTAGTTCGCTCAGGGTTGCCTTTGAGATACCCCGAACCAACCGGTGGGGTGGGAGAATAATAAGCCCGGGGTCGGCAAAGTCTACCAGTTCCATCATCACAAAATTAAATCCTTCATTCCCAGAGGCCGATGGAGAGCAGGTGAGCCTTTCTTTCCTGTAATTAAGGGCACTCTCGTAGCGGTGGTGTCCGTCAGCAATATAGAGCGGCCTATCGGAAAGGCTGGTCGATATCTGACTGATAACCTCAGGACTGGTAATAGCCCAGATTCTGTGCTCTTCTTCGCTACTGATTAGATTAATTATCGGTCGGCCCTGTTCCTTTTCAGCCAGTAGAGAAGCTATTTGCTGTCCC
>CAZYRA010000014.1:6841-18651 GCA_964649385.1 uncultured Dehalococcoidales bacterium
GTCTTCAAACATAGCAAAAACAGGGCTGGTGTTAGCCTGAAGGGCCCACAGCAGGTTCAGACGGTCATCCTTTGGCTTGCCTCGCGTGTTCTCGTGAGGGCGGATGATTTTCCTGTCCCATTCCTCCAGCCTGACCGCAGCGATGATGCCACGGCGTCTATACCTTGCGCCGTTATAACTAAAACAGTGCTGATGAAGATAGATGGCTGGCATTCCGTCTGTCTTAAGGACTCCCTTATCAAGCCATTGCTCAAGGGTGGCCGCCGAGCGAGTATATTTATTGTCTTCATCTGTATCTGATGGCAGTTGCTGCCCGTGCTCAAGATTGATAAAGCTATACTCGCTATGATGGTGAAGCTCCTGTTCCGTCTCAGGAGTGATAATATCATAGGGGGGGCAGATAACCGATGAAATATCCTGAACCAGCCGCTCATTATAGCGTACCCCTCGAAAAGGGCGAATCTCAGCCATACCTACCTAGTCACTCTACTTTCCTCAATATTTGGCACTCTCTTAAGTCTACTTTATTCGGCAGAAGAGGCGCAAATCCAGATGGGTGCAGTATAATATGACTGTGCGGCTTATATGATATAATCTGTTTAAGTTACGCACCATGGGGTAAATAGGTGGAGAGCTCAACTCAGGTAACTGAAAGAATAAAGCAGTTAAGGAATCAGCTTAACCATCATAACTACCGCTATTATGTGCTGGATAACCCTGAAATCAGTGATGCCGAATATGACACGCTGATGAGAGAATTAAAGCAGCTGGAGATAGAATGCCCGTCGTTGTTGACTCCGGACTCACCCACACAACGCGTCGGTGCTGCTCCGGTAGAAGCATTTGGTGTGGTAGAACATCCGCTCCCTCTGTTATCATTGGGTAATGTCTTTGATAGAGAGGGGCTAGAGGGCTGGTATACCCGAATCGTAAAGCTGCTGGGGAAGCAGCCGTCCAGCTTTGTCTGTGAGCACAAGATTGACGGACTGGCGGTAGCTTTGACCTATGTTGACGGTCAGCTAATCATCGGGGCTACCCGTGGTGACGGCTTGCGCGGTGAGAATATCACTCAAAACCTGAGAACTATTAGAAGTATACCCCTATCCGTATCTATGGAGTCGCCGCCTCGCTTTGAGGTACGTGGTGAAGTCTTTCTGCCCAGGGGCGGCTTTGCTAAGCTGAATAGGGAACGGGCTGAGGAAGGCCTTCCCCTTTTTGCTAATCCCAGAAATGCCGCGGCGGGCTCAGTCCGCCAACTCAACCCCCGTATTACCGCCAAACGCCCGCTGGATATGTATGTCTATATGCTGGGCTATGCTGATGGTAGACTGACACCTCCGACTCACTGGGAAAGCATGGGGTATCTCAAGTCACTGGGCTTTAAGGTAAACCCCAACAACCGGCTGATTAACAGTACTGAGGATGTGGAAGGCTATTATCAGACTTGGGTGAATGAGCGAGAAAGCCTCTCTTATGAAGCCGATGGTATCGTGGTCAAGGTCGATTCGCTAGATTGGCAGAAAAGACTGGGGGACGTTGGCCGTGAGCCGCGGTGGGCGGTAGCCTATAAGTTCCCCGCTATTCAGGGCATCACCCGGCTGAACGAAATCAGGATTAGTGTCGGCAGGACCGGCACCCTTAACCCATATGCCGTTCTGGAGCCGGTCTCAGTAGGGGGGGTGACCATTAAACAGGCAGCTTTACATAATGAAGCAGATATCAGACGGAAGGATATCCGGAAGGGTGATATGGTTATTATCCAGCGCGCCGGTGAAGTGATACCACAAGTAATAGGACCGGTGGTTAGTAAACGCACGGGCGAGGAGAAGGAATTCAGCCTGCTGGAGACGATATTCGATAGGGAGAGGGAGCGCCCCGCCTGCCCGGAGTGCAGGGCTGAGGTTGTCAAGCTTGAAGGTGAAGCAATGTACTACTGCTCCAACGCTGCCTGCCCGGCTCAGGTGAAAGAGCGCATTGAGCACTTTGCCTCCCGGGGAGCTATGGATATCAGAGGGATAGGAGAAAGCTTGAGCAGCATACTATTTGAGCAGGGACTGGTTAAGGACATAGCTGACCTCTACGACCTTAAGAAAAAGAAGGGGCACCTGCTGAAGCTGGAGGGAGTGGGAGAAAAAAGTGTGGACAATCTGCTCAAGGTTATTGAGGAGAGCAAAGATATACCGCTCTCCAGGCTTATCTTTGGTCTGGGGATAAGGCATGTCGGAGGAGAGACGGCGGAGCTTCTAGCAAAACACTTTAGTAGTATAGATAGACTGGCTGAGGCATCCCGAGAGGATCTCTTGACTATTCCCGCTATCGGTCCTAAGATTGCCGATAGCATCCTAGCCTTTTTCCGGCAGGAAGAAAACAGAAGGATTATCCAGAGATTAAAAGATGCCGGGGTTAGCCCTGAAGAAGAAAAGACCGGGCTGGGAAGGGTACCTTTAGACGGACAGGAATTTGTTATTACCGGTCGGTTGGATACATCCAGCCGGTCGGAGGCGGAAGCCCGTATAAAAGCGCTGGGCGGTACAGCCAAGAGCGATATCACCAGGAAGACTACCTACCTGGTAGCAGGCGCTGAGCCCGGGTCGAAACTGGCCCGCGCCCGGGCATTGGGCATTAAGCAGATCACTGAGGAGGAGCTTCTTAAACTGCTGGGGGAGAAAGCCTGATGGCCACTATCGGAGATATAGAATGAACGGTTTCCTGGACTCTTTTCAGATGGTCGTTTTTATCCTGTATGTTTCCCTGTTCGCAGGGAGAATACTATATCTACGCTGGCATAATAGAGTCAGGGCTATAGTGGTCACCATCGATAGCAATAAGGTACGGGGCGTCCTGACGATTTGCCTGATTACGGCTATAACTACATGGTTTGTTGTAATGGTCACCGGTATCGTTAATCCTGAGGCTCAATTCCTGCCCCCAACCCTTACGTTTAGATTGATTGATTCAGTACAGACTAGACTTACCGGGATGATACTGGTAATTCTGGGGTTCATAGTTTTTACCGCGGCTTGGGTCACTCTGGGAAATTCCTGGCGAGTAGGGAACCTTGAAGAAAACGACAGTGAGCTTATTACACAGGGCATATATGCTATCTCCAGAAATCCAATCTACCTTTTCTTCATCCTTTACCTGACTGGTATTTTTCTTATCAATGGTGCCTTGATATTCCTCATCTTTGCTGTGCTGGTGACTTTGAATCTGCATTACCTGACACTTAAGGAAGAGACGTTCTTATCAAGGGTCCATGGGCTGAGTTTTCGGGAGTATTGTGCCGTGACCAACAGGTATATCACCTGGCCGAGAATCTGGCCGATGAGCAGGTTGAGGTCGACTGTAAGGTATCCGGCGCACTCGAAATAGCTTTAAGGAACTGGCAGAATTAGTTTGCTATGGTGAAATTAATCGTAGGTCTGGGTAATCCGGGGCAGGTTTATACCCATAACCGTCATAATATAGGGTTTATCTGCTTAAAATACCTTGCCCGGACACAGGGCATAAAGCTGGATAAAAAACAGGGCAAAGCCCGTATTGGCAGGGGTGAAATAGCCGGTGCCGAAGCTGTTTTAGCCAGACCCCAGACCTATATGAACCTCAGTGGTGAATCGGTAGTCCTGCTGGTAAGGAAATTCGATATCAAGTTAGAGGACCTTCTCGTCATTCACGATGACCTTGACCTTCCCTTAGGTAAAATCCGCATCAGCCGGGGTAGCGGCTCCGGTGGACACAATGGGGTTAGCTCCATCATCTACTCTCTGGGCAGTCAGGACTTCTCACGCCTTCGGGTAGGTATCGGGCGGCCGGTCCCGGTTGGTGGCCACAGCCAAATCGGTGAGGATGACATAGTCCGCTACGTGCTCAACGACTTTACCGAAGAGGGAAAAGGGGTTATTATGCCCGTGATACCTGTGGTGAGTGAAGTCGCTCTCTGTTTCCTCAGCGAAGGCATCTCGCGGACGATGAATAGGTATAACTAGAGGATTACCCATCTGGTTCTTTGCCAGTGTTCAGTATCAGGTGCTATAATTCCTATTTAGCGAGTTCAGCAAGGGGCTTTAGATGATGGATAAGAAAATTTGCATCGCCGTCATTGGTGGTGGGCGGCCTACCTCTGAGGAGGTTAAAGAGGCTGAGGAGATTGGCCGGGAGCTGGCTAGACAGGATGTTGTCCTGATTTGCGGGGGTTTGGGTGGGGTTATGGAGGCAGCCTGCCTCGGGGCCAGCGCCGAGAACGGGATGACTGTTGGCATCCTTCCCGGGGATAGTCGTAGGACAGCCAACCAATATGTCAGGATTCCCATCGTTACCGGTATTGGCTATGCCAGAAATGTGGCGGTGGTCAAATCAGCCCACGCGGTTATTGCTATTGGTGGGAGCTATGGTACCCTCACTGAGATAGGTCATGCCCTGCAGAGCGGCATACCCGTTATTGGCCTAAACACCTGGGTAATCTCCAGAAACGGCCGGGAGGACAGCTCAATTATTCCGGCAAAGACTCCTGCCGAGGCGGTAAGGAAGGCCTTGGAGTTAGCCAGAGGCTAAGGGATAAATCAAATTTCGAGGTAAATTAAGGGAAGTGCCCACTATTGAAGGTATCAAGGCCAGAGAGATTCTCGATTCGAGGGGGAACCCAACCCTTTGGGTTGAGGTAAAACTAGGTAGTGGTGTAGTAGGGTGGGCGGCAGTGCCGTCCGGGGCGAGTACAGGTAAGTACGAGGCGGTAGAACTACGTGATAAAGACGCTCTCCGGTTTAACGGGCTGGGAGTGCTTCAGGCAGTTGCCAACGTTAATCAAGATATCGCTGCTGCTATAACCGGTATGCCGGCTACTGACCAGACGTCCATTGATCATAAACTGCTCGAGCTTGACGGCACCGATAATAAGTCCAGGCTGGGGGCTAATGCTATTCTGGGGACGTCATTAGCAGTGGCTCACGCCGCCGCTAATCAGCTTAACCTATCCCTCTACCGCTATCTGGGGAAAACAGATAGCTATACCCTTCCCGTCCCAATGCTCAATATCCTGAACGGTGGTCGACACGCTGCCGACTCCACAGACCTTCAGGAGTTTATGATAATGCCGACAGGAGCACGGTGCTTCAGCCACGCCTTACAGATGAGCGCCGAGATTTACCACAACCTGAAGAGTGTGCTCAAGGACAGGGGACTAAATACTAATGTCGGTGATGAAGGGGGTTTTGCCCCGTCGCTGACCTCAAATAAACAGGCGATAGAGCTGATATTGCTGGCTATTGAAAAGGCCGGCTACAAACCGGGCAGAGACTGCTTTATTGCTCTCGACCCGGCCTCCAGTGAATTCTACCGGGATGGGAAGTATGTTCTGACTAGGGAAGGCGTCTCCTTAAGCAGTGAGGAAATGGTGGATTATTACGCTGACTGGGTATCGAGCTATCCCATTATCAGCATTGAGGACGGGATGGCAGAAGATGACTGGGATGGCTGGAGTCTCCTTAACCGGAGACTGGGTAATAAAGTCCAGCTGGTCGGTGATGATCTCTATGTCACCAACGTCGACCGCCTTAAGAGAGGAATCACTCAAATGGCGTCTAATTCAATTCTGATTAAGCTAAATCAGATTGGCACCCTTACTGAGACCATCAACGCTATCCAGACCGCACAGCAGTCAGGCTGGACAGCAGTAGTAAGTCACCGTTCCGGTGAGACCGAAGACACCACTATTGCCGACCTGGCAGTAGGCCTCGGAACAGGGCAGATTAAGACCGGTGCCCCCTGCCGTTCCGAGCGTACCGCCAAGTATAATCGCCTTCTCAAAATAGAGGACGAACTGGGTAAGAGGGCTAAATTTGCCGGAATGCAGGCGTTCTATAATCTGAAGCACTAGCTGAAATAGTAAGACAAATTACTTCAAGAGAGCGGGCGGCGCTCAGGATAAAAGGAGATGTAGGATATGGTAACCAGGATTGGCATAAACGGTTTTGGACGGATAGGTAGACTGACCTTCAGGGCAATCAAGCAGCGCCACAACGATGAACTCGAGATAGTTGCTATTAACGACCTCACCGATACCATGACTAACGCCCACCTGCTCAGGTGGGACAGCACCTACGGGCCCTACTCCGGCAAAGTGGAAGTAGCTGATGACTCCTTTGCTGTTGACGGTAAGAGGGTAAAGGTACTGGCCGAGCGTGACCCGGGGAAAATTCCCTGGCGGGACTACGGTGTTGACATCGTGATAGAGTCAACCGGCCTATTTACCGACGCCACCAGGGCGGCGGCTCACCTGGAGGGCGGCGCTAAGAAGGTGATTATCTCCGCTCCGGCCAAGAATGAAGATGCTACCATCGTCCTCGGTGTCAATGAAGATAGCTACGACCCTGTCAGGCATAAGGTCATCTCCAATGCCTCTTGTACCACCAACTGTATTGCCCCGGTGGTCAAGGTGTTGCACCAGAGCTTTGGCGTCAACAAGGGATTGATGACTACTATTCACGCCTATACCAACGACCAGAGGATTCTGGACATGTATCATAAGGACCTGCGCCGGGCACGAGCCGCCGCCCTTAACGTTATCCCTACCACCACTGGTGCCGCCAAGGCGGTAACTATAGTCATCCCTGAGCTTAAGGACAGGATTCACGGATTGGCCTTCCGGATACCGACACCTACCGTATCTGTGGTTGATTTTGTCGCCGAGCTGGGTCAGGATGTAGATGTCGAAGAAGTAAACCTGGCCTTGAAGACTGCTGCCGACGGAGCGTTAAGGGGGATACTGGAGTACTGTAGCGAGGAACTGGTCAGCGTTGATTTCAAGGGTAATCCGGCCAGTTCTATAGTTGATGCACCGAGCACAATGGTTATCGGCGGCAATATGGTCAAGGTACTCTCCTGGTATGACAATGAATGGGGCTACAGCTGCCGCCTGGCCGACCTTGCCGTTTACATTGCCGGTAAAGGACTGTGATTGGCACTACGCTGGTAAAACTAGCCTGGAATTGACATCATTGCCCCTGTTATGGCTAAAATAGAAAAACCTGTTTCGATATAGGAAGAGTAAGTGAAGCTACTGGTTATCGGTTTCGGACAATGTGGCGGCAGAATCGCTGATGAGTTTGCCCGGCTGGGTATAAAGGCTCGTTTCGAGCGCAAGATTAACATAATTACCGGTGCGTTTGCGGTCAACACCGATGTGGCCGATTTAAGCGGACTGGTTACCATCAGATCTGATTATCAACACAGGGTGCTTATTGGTGGTAATAAGACTGGCGGTCACGGCGTGGGCAAAATTAACGAACTGGGTGCCGAGATTGCTCGAGACGATGGTGATAAAATCATTGATGCCATCAAGGAGACGCCGCAATTTGCCGAAACAGACGCCTTCCTACTCATTGCCGGGTCTGCCGGTGGTACCGGATCCGGAGCAATAGCCACGATAACTCAGAAACTAAAAGAGCGCTATATCGAAAAACCCCTCTATAACCTGATAGTCCTTCCCTTTCAGCACGAGGAGGAAACAGAGGGGAGAACTATCTATAACGCTGCTACCTGTCTTAAATCGGCTTATCTGGTGGCTGATGCCGTATTCATTGTTGATAATCAAAGGTACATTAGCAAGAACTACTCGATTAGAGGCAACCTGTCCAAGATTAACTCGTTGATAGCGGAGCCGTTCTATAACCTGCTCTGTGCTGGTGAGGAAACCAGACCGCAGTACATCGGCTCCAGGATACTGGATGCCGGTGATATAATACAGACTCTGGCCGGCTGGACCGTGATAGGCTACAGCAAGTCCCAACTGGGACGGATGAAAAACCCCTTCGATTTCAGAGACAAGATGGCAGAAGGGCAGAGAGGGGTTCAGCTGATAAACAATGCCATCAGCGAGCTATCACTCAGGTGCAACCCGGCAGATGCCGGCAGGGGGCTATACCTTATCTCGGCGCCAGCTAAGGAGATGGATATGAGTTTGGTGAAGGATATCGGTACCCACCTGAAGCGTGTTGCTCCGGAGGCCATCATACGAGCCGGTGATTACCCGCGGGAAAAGGGCTCGTTAAATGTTACGGTAATCCTATCCGAGTTCAGCGGGATGAGGAAAATCATTGACTACTTTACCCAGACCATTGACCTGATCACTGCCATTAAGAGAAAGAGGGAAGGTATAGAGGTCCAGCACGGAGACCTCGCCGATGCCTTTAAGGACATACCTTCCCTGATCTGATTAACCGGATAGCACAGGTAATACCAATACGGTAATAAGTCCGGGCTGCCCGGGTTTATTCTTTCATCCGGTGGTCTTGTTGTAGATGCTCCAGGCTTGTCCGATAACCTCTCCGCGTTTTTCCCAGGCCTGAGCTATAGTCCCCTCGGATGTCTTCAGGGCCTTGTTTACATCCTCATCAAAGGCACTATGTGCCTTCATCTCATTATCCTTATAGGCCTTCTCAGCCTGTGCTATGGCAGACTTATAGGCTTCCTCAGCCTGCGTTTTTACCTCATCACGTGCTTTCAGTGATTTCTCTATTACCTCGTCACGGACCTTAAAGGCCTGTTTGATACTTCCATTACAAACGTTTCTCGCCCGCTGCTCTTTATCCTTATAGGCCTTTTCCTCTTCCAATTCACTCGTCCGGTAGGCCGTAGTTACTTCCTTTCGCGCTTCCATATAAGCTGCATATGCCTTTTCAGCTCGCCCTAGAATCTCACCCAGGGATGTTGCTGGCTGTTCTTGAATGTCCTCAGGGGTTGCCGCCTGTTGTTCAGCTTGTTTTGTTGCTTGTTCTCGGGCTTTTGGGGCTTGCTCTCCTTGGCTCATTACTTGGGTCCTCCTTCGCTCTGTTTTTGTTTAGGTTACTGTTACTATCACGGAATAGTCAGGGGCTCATTTCAAAGAACTGGACGTTTCCAGCCTCTTAGTCCTCTTCCTTACCGGGTTTCTCTTTCTTACTGGCATACATTCTGGCCAGGAAATCCAGGCGTTTATCCATCATCTTTGCCGATTCTTTATCTGTTTCTTCCTTACTCTGATCCACTACTGCCTCTTCAGCCGACTCCGCCTCTTTGTTTTTCCCTGTGACCCGGCTTATTGAAGCTTCAATAGATTTTTCAATCTGACTCATCGGTGCTCCAACGGATTCCTCAGCCGCTTTATCCTGCTCATCAGCCTGGTTTAGCACTACTCTAGTTTTCTCATCAGCCTGGTTTAGCACTGCTCTAGTTTCATCTTCCGCCATTCTGCTGGTCTCCACGCCGCGACTTATCGCAGCCTCAAATGCCCTTATCGACGTCTCAGCCGCCTCCTTGGCGGCCTGTCTCGCCATCTCAGATGCTTTTTTAGCCTCGCGCTTCGCCGCCTCAGCGGCCTCTCTGGCCCCTCTACCTATTTCCTCCGCCTTGACTATTGCCTCCTGAGATAACTTAGCTGCCTCGTTAGCTGCCTCCCTGGCTAGTTTCCCGGTCTCCTCCACCATATTCAAGGCTTCTTTAGAAGTGGCGATCGCCGCTCCAGTCGTTTCCCGAACCTCTTTAATTATTTCCTCAGCCCTAGCTATCACCGCCTCAACAGCCTCATTGGTCTTTTGTTCCGTTACCTCAGCTGTCTCCTGGACCTCTTTACCCAGTTCATCGGCTTTGGCTATCGCATTCTGTGAGGACTTCCTCATTGACTCAACAGATTCCTTTGCTCTCTCACGCACTCCATCAGCACCGGCAATAACCTTCTCAAAGGTAGCCGTAGCCGTCTCGATGGTCTCCTGTGACCACTTGGTTGTTTCTTCAGCACTGCTTATCGCTTTATCAAAGCCTCTGGTTGATACTGCGGTAGACTCCTCAAGTGCTTTACTCGCCTTCTCTGCCTCGTCCACCGCCTTCCGGGAAGCCTTTGTTGCCTCCTCGGAAAATTTCTTGGCCAGCTTTTCTATCTCTTCTACCTTGGTTATTGCCCGGCGGGAAACATTTCTTGCTTCCTCGGCAATCTCCTTAGCTGCTGTGCCGGTCCTCTCGGCCCGGTTCATCCCTTCCGTAGACTCTTTGATTGACGTTTCAGCTGATTCTTTGGCTTCCTTAACCGTTCTCTCCGCTTGAGTAACCGAGCTCTCAGAGGTCTTGGTTAAGTTCTTAAGGGCATCCTTCGTCGATTCAATCGTTTCCTCAGCCCTGGTTATTGCTTCCGCAAATGCCGTTGACGATGTTTCAGCAGACTCTTCAGCCTCCCCGGCTACTTTCTCAGCCTTGGCAACCGCTTTTTTGGATGCTTTGGTCGCTTCTTCAGCCGTTCTCTTGGCTGATTTACCTAATTCCTCAGCCTTGTCAATTGCCTCCTGGGCTACCCTTATCGTTGCCTCGGCAGCTTCAATAGCCGATTTGCTCAGTGTTTCTGCTCTGGCTACCGCCTTCCCAATTGCTCCGGTTCCGTCTTCCATACCTCTTAATAACCCCTAAAGACTTTGATTAAGAGAAAAAACATGATATTCCGCCCGTCTAAAGAATCTCTCTTCTATGGTATTCTCTATTTTATGATAGGTCAATTAGTTTTGCAATATATACCACCCCACAGGACTATCGCTGCCTCAACCCGTTTGCTAAATCAGGTAGACTCACCCGATATAGTAATTGACATTGGGCTACAAATATGACTAAAATGATAAAATTGTTGACACCGGAGTTAGAAAATGAAATTAGTAGTTATTGGTTTTGGACAATGCGGCGGCAGAGTTGCCGATGAATTTGCCCGCTTAAATGCGCGCGCGCGTAGCTATCGTGGGATAGAGATTGTTACCGGCGCTTTCGCGGTGAACTCGGACTCAGCTGACTTAAGCGGCCTGCAAGTAATTAAGTCCGATTACAAGCATAGAATTCTGATTGGCGGGCGCATTACCGGCGGCCACGGAGTCGGTAAGATTAACGAGCTGGGGGCCGAGATAGCCAGAGAGGACAGCGATAAAATTGTCGATGCGATAAGAGTTACCCCACGCTTTTTGGAGTCAGATGCCTTTCTGCTGATTTCCAGTGCCGCCGGCGGCACTGGCTCCGGCTCAATACCGATAGTGACGCAACTGATAAAAGAGCGCTATGCGGACAAACCGGTCTATAATCTTATTATCCTCCCCTTTGAACATGAGGAAAATAATGAGGAGAGGACTATCTATAATGCCGCCACCTGTCTGAAATCAGTTAATTCGGTAGCCGATGCGGTGTTTCTTGTTGACAATCAGAGGTATATCAGAAAGGACTCCTCAATCAGAAACAATATCGCCTCCATCAATGCGCTAATAGCAGAACCATTCTACAACCTGCTCTGTGCTGGTGAGGAGAAAAAAAGAAAACACATCGGGGCGAAGACGCTTGACGCCGGAGATATACTGCAGACCTTGTCGGGGTGGACGGTAATCGGCTATGGCAAATCACCCCTCTCTCTCATCAGACCGTTCCGGCAAACACGCAACTTCAGGGATAAGAGCACCGAGACCCACAAGGGAATCCAGGCTATGGATGAGGCTTTAAGTGAGCTATCGCTTACCTGTAATCCTCAGGATGCCAACCGTGCCTTGTACCTTCTCTCCGCGCCGGCCAGGGAAATGAATATGGATCTGGTCAAGGAACTCGGGGACTATCTGAGGGACATCGCCCCGAAGGCGATAATACGAAGTGGTGATTACCCCAGGCAGAAGGGGGTTCTGGACGTAACCCTTATCCTCTCGGAGCTTGACACTTCGGCAAAGATAACGAACTACTACTCTCTCTCAACCACCGTTATCGAAGACATTCGGAGGAAGAGGGAAGAAGTGGCCTGTAAGCTCAAAGATATTGATGACGCCGCAAAA
>CAZYRA010000015.1:0-14392 GCA_964649385.1 uncultured Dehalococcoidales bacterium
GTGGGTTCTGGTGCCGGGGAGGTGCAGCCGACAATGGACAGCGACAGAAGCAAAGCCACCAGCACTACCATTAAAACCCTGAATCCTAATTTTCGATTCTTAATCATAGAAGTTCTCCTTTCTTAAAGTTAGAAATATGTAAAACTAGCTAATAATTACCCGCCGAAACATAAACGAGGAAATCTCTAAATGGTAGGAACAAAACAGAGGAGGAAAAAAGTGGGGACTAATTAGTGGAGACGGGAAATAACTGGGGAAAAGTACAGATGATCTGTAACGAGGAATCTATGGGAGGGGATTTAGGCGGGTATCATTCATTACACGCCAATACTCACAAATTGTATCAACTACTTCATATCATTACTGACCTCCAATTTAGCTTCCCCCCTTCATTAGCATTAAGTCAAGAACTTGAGTTATTATAGCCTAGGCTACTCCCCCTGTCAAACCGATTTAAGGCAAAAAGCAAGCCCTTAGAGCGGCGGAGCGCTGTGGGTATGTGGATAAAAATGGCGAGCAGCATTAAGCAAGCAGGCCTGACTTTGTGATATAATAACCCCTGATGTAATAATCCTATTGCCGAGTTGTGTAGCGGTAGCACGGAGGACTTTGAATCCTTTAGCCCTGGTTCGAATCCAGGCTCGGCAGCCACGGTAGCACTCCCCGATAGCTCAATCGGTAGAGCGAGCGGCTGTTAACCGCTAGGTTGTAGGTTCGAGTCCTACTCGGGGAGCCAATCTTAACCATAAGAACCCACCATGGAACTCCACAATTAGAAACAAGGCTTACCCGACCTTCCGTTAGTGCCATATTGCAGGCTGTTTATAGCCCCTTCTATCCGGCTACCTCTTCGCTGTATTTCCTGGCTAGGTCCGGATTATAGGGTGCCTTTCTCCCGATGCATCTTTCCCTCTGGCATAGCTGACAGCTCTCAAACTTAATCTCAGTGGGGAAGTATACCCCGGAAACAGATTTTACCGGAATCATTAAGCATTTATCGGTCAGCCTTACCCCAATGGCATCCTCCACATTGCCAAAGATGGAAAACAGCTCTTTCTGCTGGGTTATCGGCCAGGACTCCAGAGAGCCCGGTTCCATTTCCGATATCTGTCCCAGCTCGTATTTCCTGGTCAGGTGCTCCTCAAGATAGCTCATCGCCAGTTCCAGTACCATCTCCTTAATCTGATCCAGGTAGTAACACTTCATAAACTCATCAGCCGGGATATCTATCTCATCCAACTCCCTGCCGCAGGTCGCCACGAACGGAAAAACCCGGCCCACTTTGTCCAGGTTATCCCGGAGAACACGGCTGGTGAGCCTTACCCCATCAACCTCTACCCAGTCTTCAGCCTTATTATCAACATAGGAGACCTGATAGATAACCTTAGGCCTGGCGATGGGAAGGACAAGCTCAATTAATTCCTGGACGCCCTTCTCCATATCCTCCCTCTTCTTACGTATATTCATCCGCTCCAGCACATTCCCAGTATCCAGGCTGACCGATATGTCGCTCAATATCTCCATAAGACTACTAAAGAGGCCAGTTTACCCCCTATCTCCTTTCTGACTAAAAGTATTCAGGCCCAGCCAGTTGGTGGCTCTTCTCAAGTTCTAATAGGTCCACCCGCTGCAGCTATTTCAATTGTATCTGGAATTGTAGCATCTACAGGAGGTGGATATCAACGGATAGTGAGTAAGGTAACTCCTCGACATTTATATCGGTATTTCTATCATCACCCTGGTGCCCTTACCCGGCTCGGAATCAATCTCCATTCTGCCATCCAGCAGGCGCACCCTTTCTTCCATTCCGGCCAAGCCAAGCTTGCCGGCGCGAGGCAGATCTGTCAGGTTTTCTCCCAAATCAAACCCTACACCGTTGTCACAAACAGAGACCTTCGTCTTACCTTCGTCAAATTCGATACCGGTCTCTATCTTTGAAGCTCGGGCATGCTTCTCGACATTTCTTAGAGCTTCCTGAACAATGCGGAAGATTGTTAATTCCACCTCCGTCGCAAACCGCCGTTCAACACCTGAGACGACCAAATTTGATTCCATACCGGACCGTTTTTCGAGGTTGTCGAGCTGCCATCGTAGCGTCGCCAGCAGGCCCAAATCATCCAGCATAGGGGGACGCAATTCATGGATAAAACGGCGCATCCCGGCCGATATGTTATTCAACTGCTGGCGCAGCTCAACCAGGAAGGCAGAACTGCTTGGTGTCAACTCAGTATTATTACGTGAAAAGTTGTCCACCTGGCGGGAAAGGGCATAGAGAACCTGACTGGTATCATCATGAAGCTCACGACCAATACGCTTGCGTTCCTCCTCCTGAATTGTAGTAATCTGGCTGAGGTAGTAACGCAGGCTCTCCTGCATTCTCCTCTCTTCGGTTACATCCCGCAGGGTCTCTATCGCGCTCACCACTTTTCCAGTGTCATCCTTGATGGGGCTCGCTGTAAAATGGAGCCACCTGCCATCCCCACCAAGGGTCGGGTAGAAGTCTTCGGCCTCATAGGTATCTTCAATCAGGGGGGATTTTCTTCCCTTGTCCCCATAATATGTCTCGACTTCACCTGCCGAGGCCCCATCCACGATTAGGTCAGCCATAACCGGCCTCTTCTCGGTATAGAAGATCACCCACTGCTTATCCGTCCCGATTACCTCCTCTTTCTTTAAACCAGAGAGAGACTCGATTGACTTATTCCAGTGAGTGATTTTATGCTGCTGGTTAATGGCAAACGTTGGAAGCGGAGAGCCCTCGATAGTCTTGGCGAGCATTTCCTCCTCCTGCTTTTGCTTGGTAACGTCTCTAGCTATATGCTGAAAGCCCCTGGGCTTTCCATTCTCAGTAACCAGGCTGGTGGTTAATTTCAGCACCGCCTGCGACCCGTCCTTCCTAAGCAGGTGCTGCTCGTAGGGCTGCTCTACAGGTAAATTCTCCATCAGCTTATGCCTAACCTCACCGGCCATATTAATCGTTTCACCAGATAGCAAAACGGTCGCATTCATCTTTACCAATTCTTCTCTACTATAGCCAGTGAGTTTCGCCGCCGCCTCATTGGCAGCGGTAATATTACCCTCCAGGCCATGAACCAGAATAGCGTCACTGGCGTTTTCGAACATCTGGCGGCAGCTCCTCTCCGAGACAGCCAGCTGCTGCGCGTCACGGCGCTCCTTCTCCAACAGGAAAGCGTTTTCCACAGTGGTGGCTATCTGGCTACCAACAGCAGTGAGCAGTTCAATATTGTCAAGGGAAAATTGCCTGGGCCGCCGCGTCGCCACACAAAGCACACCCCTGATGCGATCCTTGATAATCATGGGCACAATTAGCTGCGCTTCAATCTGCATACTGCTGGTCTCAGGCATACTCAACCAGGGTACGCCGGAGGCACTGTCCACTACCATAGGCTGGTAGGTCCTGGCTACTTCCCCATAAAGGCCTTCACCAACCCGCTGCCCATCGACAGCACGGATAAACTCATCAGAGACACCTTCAGAGGCAACCAGTTGCAGCTTTTGGGACTTCTCATCCAGGGAAAATATCAGACCAATCTCACCCTCTATCAACTCCGAAATCATGTGAACTGCCTTTCTCAGTATGCTCTTCGTTTCCAGAGACTCGCCCAGCAGATTAGCAATGGTGTTCAGTATATTCTGGCGCTTTTCACTCTTCCGCACGGCCTGCATATAGTGCTGCAGAATATCGTGTGCCGACTGCAGCTTCAGTAAAGCCGCCATGGTCTTCTCCTTTTCCTCAGCTCGCGTCCAGACCCCCCAGGAAGCTATCATACCCACGGCGAAGACACCCCCGGTCTCGAGAAGGGCATCCGCCAACAGGTGAGATAAGAATAGCCCTGGGCAACATAGCCGCCAGTGCAGCAAAGGAGGTTATCAATGCCCCCCTCCGCCCGAAGAGGAAAGCAGCATATATGATAGGTATAAAGAATAGAATGCGGTCAAAGGTATGCCGGGTCAAGCCGAAGTGAAAGCTGGGGTAAGCTGTGTCAGGCATACCTAGCACCTCAGCGTAGTGAAACAGGCAAACCAAGGTAAAGGTTATAATGATAACCCAGAATGTGCGCTTTTTTGCAAACTTCATTAGCACAGTCTGGAAATACGGGCTTCTCAAGGGACATCCTCGATACTGAACCAGCCTTTTTTCAGGCCACATAGTATTGCTTCGGAGCGAGAACTCACCCCCAGCTTATTGAAGATACTCCTCATATGGGCCTGTACCGTACGCTCACTGATAAAGAGCGTGGCGGCGATATCCTTATTGCTCATACCCTTAGTGGCTACCTTGAGCACCTCCATCTCGCGCTCACTCAAGGGTGACGTGGAGGGGCTCAGCACCGGGGCGGCACCCGGGTTCTTGAAACGCCCCATCATCTTGCTCAAGATCTTGGGGTGGATCATCGGCTCCCCGGCGTAGACCGCCCGTACCGCATTAATCAGTTCATCACCGCTTACACTCTTCAGCAAATAACCAGCGGCACCGGCCTCCAGGACACTGAAAATATACTCATCATAATCATAGCCGGTAAGGATAAGCACAACGGTTGCCGGCAGAGCCGCCTTAATCTGCTTGGTAGCCTCAATGCCGCTGAGTTTGGGCATTGCAATGTCCATAATAACTACATCGGGCTTGAGCTGGCTAGTCAGACTAACCGCCTCCTCGCCATCGCCCGCCTCACCAACAATCTCAAAATCCTGTTCCCGCTCCAGGAGTTGACGGGTACCCTGCCGTACCACTACATGGTCTTCAACAAGCAGAATCCTGATGGTTTTCATTGCTTCTTTCCTTCCGCACAAGTATAAGTCGTTTCCACGACATATTCAACTGTGGCGGCTGTGGAGAATACCAGGTTAATCATCTATATCGAAATGCCTAGGCAATTATGCCTAGACGGCAGCCCGAATGCCTGCGTTAAGATAGGGTGATAAATAGGTGCTAAGGCGGATGGCATAAGGTCTATCCTGTTGTTAAATGTAATTGGGTAGTGGGGAGGAAGGGAGAAGGGGTAAATAAAGTATATGTGGTGAGGAGGAAAGGGCAATGAGAATAGGCGATATCGTCAAGATTAGAAAGTGCAATCAGATGTATGTGAATTTGGCGGGGCAGAGTGCCGAGATAGTAGACCTGCCAATCGGGGGAGACAAGAAACACACTATATATCCGGTATGGGTCAGGATACTTTCCGGTAAGCAACAGGGTAAGACCTACGGCTTCCAGTATGATGAGGTGGAAATTCTTAATAAAGAGGGGGGGATGATGAAGACGAAAGTAGCAAAGCAGCTAGAAGAAATTCTGGGTGGGCTCACTACCGCGGAGGAAAAACGAGGAGAAAAAGCGCTAAAGGTTGGTGGTACAGTCAAAATCAAGAAATGCGGCCCGATGCCAGAGGTGCTTGGGCAGAACGCTGAGATAGTCGACCTGCAAGTCCAGGAATACGGCAAATACACCGTGTATCCGGTGTGGGTCAAGATAACCACCGGTGAGCGACAGGGTAAGATCTACGGTTTCCGGTACGATGAGGTAGAAGTACTACCCCGAACCTGTCTTGAGGAGATGACGAAGATGGAAGCGTTGGAGCATATGGGGAAGATGTTAGGAACAATGCGGGCAGGCGGCACAATCAAAATCAGAAAATGTGATTCGCTACCCGGGGTAGTAGGCGAAAGCGCAGAAATAGTGGACATGCAGGTACAGGAGTACGATGAATATGGGGTATATCCGCTATGGGCAAAGATAACCTCCGGTGAGAAAAAGGGCAGGGTTTACGGCTTCAAATATGACGAGGTAGAGCTATTGCCTAAGGCTCTACCCGCGGCACCAGCAAAGACAAGGCTGGCAGAGCAGTTAGAAGAGATACTGAAGAGCACTACTACGCTAGGGGATATCGCCGAGATAGAGAGGGCCATTGACGAGGTTAAAGGTAATATCATGTCGGAGGCAGCGACAGGCTTCTGGGAGGATAAGACCCCGTGTTGGGAGATGTTGCGCTGTCCGGAAGCGATCAGGAACGAGTGCCCGGCTTTCAAACATCAGGGTATGCCGTGCTGGCAGATGGAAGGCACCTACTGCAAACTCCACTGTGACGGTGAAAAAGGCCACAATACTGACATCTGCCGGGTGTGCCGGGTCTATAAGAGATGGGGCAACGAGGAACCAATCGAGATAAAGCTCGCCGGTAAGGGATTCAATCAAGCGAAGTAGGACTTGTCTGAAAAGGGGAAGGGGCTTAAGTCAGATAACGCAGCTACAATGGCAGCACCACATAAGTGAAACATAAATATAGAGATGGTCTAGCGCAATATATATCCTTTGTGTTATAGTATTGCGGGAATTTTCGTGTCATCACGCTAGGAAAGCGTGTCCTGTTCAAACGAGCCGCTAATTATTACCACAGTTAGGAGGCATAAATATGGAAGCAGTTGCAAGTGGGGTGCGTTCGGTGGCGGGGGAAGGTATTGTCATCAGTGCCGGAAAAATCTTCCGGGACATCCAGGAGATAATCAGCAATACCAAGGACAAGGCTGGCGCCCTTATTCGGGTACTCCAGCAAGCACAAGAAATGTTCGGCTATCTACCTGCACCAATAATCAAGACCATCTCCAGAGACCTGAAGGTCCCCATCAGTGAAGTATACGGGATAATCAGTTTCTACGGTTTCTTTTCTCTGGTACCCAAGGGTAAATTCATTATCCAGGTATGTATGGGTACCAGCTGCTATGTTAAGGGGGGACAGAAGATTCTTGATGTGTTAAAGAAGGACTGGGGACTTGAACCTGGTGGCATTACTGAAGACGGAAGATTTTCGCTGGAGACTATTCGCTGCCTGGGCGCCTGTGGGCTATCTCCGGTAATGTCCGTCGGGGGTGATGTCCACGGCAAGGTAAAGGTAAGCAAGGTAGATGATACCCTAGAGCTATATGAATAGGAGATAAGAGCATGGAGAGAATCTCATCAATAGAGGACCTACGGAAGCTAAAAGCGAGTGTGGAACCACGTTTCAGTGTGCGTGAAGACAAGGACCCAACCCGGATTAAGACAGCTTCAGAAATCTGTGTCCGGATCTGCCACGGGAGCGGCTGCATAGCATCCGGCTCGGAGGAGGTAACCAAGGCGTTTGAAGATATCACCACGGAAAAGGGACTGGACGCTCGGGTCAAGGTTATCAAGACGCTAGGAACAGGGTGCCACGGTCTGTGCGAGATGGGGCCGATAGTTTTGGTTAACCCTGGGGACACCCTCTATACCAGGGTGCAAGCTGAGGACGTTAGAGAAATTGTCGAGAAGCATATCTTAAATGGGGAAATAGTGGAAAGGCTTCTCTACCACGACCCGCTAAGCGGGAAGCCAATACCTACCTACGGTGATATTACCTTCTACCTGCACCAAGAGAGGCGGGTGCTACACAATAATGGTTTCATCGACCCCTGGAGCATTGATGAATACATTGCCCGTGACGGCTACCAGGCTTTACTAAAAGTCCTGACACAGATGAAGCCGGATGATGTTATCGAAGAGGTTAAGAAAGCCGGACTGCGAGGGCGGGGAGGTGCCGGTTTTCCCACCGCCACCAAGTGGGGCTTTGTCCGCAGCGCCCAGTCAGATGAGAAGTTTGTCGTCTGTAACGGGGACGAAGGCGACCCCGGCGCTTATATGAACCGCTCGGTTCTCGAGGGTAACCCTCACTCGGTAATCGAGGGGATGGTAATCGGGGCCTACGCTATCGGTAACGTACACCAGGGATATGCCTACGTTCGCGCCGAATACCCCCTGGCAATTAAGACCCTGAAATACGCCATCGCACAAGCGGAAGAATACGGTCTGCTGGGAGAAAATATCCTGGGCAGCGGCTTCAGCTTTTTCCTGGATATCTTTCCCGGCGCCGGTGCTTTCGTCTGCGGCGAGGAAACAGCCTTACTGAGTTCCATCGAGGGAAAAAGAGGAAACCCACGGCAGAGACCACCCTTCCCGGCAAACGTGGGGGGAGGCCTTTTCGGCAAGCCTACCACAATCAATAATGTGGAGACATGGTCAATCGTTCCTCAGATTGTATCGAAAGGAGCTGACTGGTTCGCTAATGTCGGTACTGAGAAGAGCAAGGGAACAAAGACCTTTAGTCTGGTCGGAAAAATAAACAACACCGGGCTGGTTGAGGTTCCTCTGGGTACATCGGTAGGAGAGATGGTTTTCGATATCGGCGGCGGCATACCCGACGGCAAGAAATTCAAAGCGGTGCAACTGGGCGGGCCGTCCGGCGGCGTTATCCCCATCGGGCACCTTAACACCCCGATTGATTATGAGTCTGTTGCCGCCCTGGGGGCGATTATGGGCTCCGGCGGCGTTGTGGTAATGGATGAGGACAGCTGTATGGTGGATGTTGCCAAGTTCTTCCTTGAGTTTACCAGGGATGAGTCTTGCGGTAAATGTACTCCCTGCCGGGCCGGGATTCCCGAGATGCTGGGGATCCTAGATAAGATCAGCCGTGGCAAAGCAAAATTGGAAGACCTGGATATTCTGGAAGAACTGGCTGAGATGGTCTCATCCACCTCGCTGTGCGGATTGGGACAGACCAGTCCCAATCCGGTTCTGTCCACAATAAGACACTTCCGTGAAGAATATGAGGCTCATATTATCGATAAAAAGTGCCCCGCCTCCGTCTGTTCAGGGCTGTTCCGCTCTCCCTGCCAGCATACCTGCCCCGTTGAGCTGGACATCCCCGGCTACGTTAGTTTGATTAAAGAAGGTAAATTTATCGATTCCTACCGTCTCATTAAACAGCGTAACCCCCTGCCAGTGGTGTGCGGCCGGGTATGTAATCACCCCTGTGAATTCAAGTGCAACCGCGGCCAGATTGACGAACCGATAGCCATCAGGGACCTAAAGAGGTTTGCTGCCGACTACGCTTACAACCAGGGAGTCAAATACACCCCCAAGATAAAAGGGAAGAAGACGGAAAGGGTGGCTATCATCGGGGCTGGCCCAGCCGGGCTATCCGCAGCCTGGGACCTTACCCTGGAAGGATACCATGTTACTGTCTTTGAAGCTCTCCCCGTAGCGGGAGGCATGCTGGCGGTAGCTATCCCGGAGTACCGCCTGCCTAATGATATGTTGAGAAAAGAAATTCAGGATATCGAAGACCTCGGCGTGGATATCAGGTTGAACACAACGGTAAAAGACATTGACACACTGTTCACCGACGGCTATAAAGCAGTGTTCATCGCCACCGGTGCTCACCAGGGAACCAAGGCAGGCGTTCCCGGCGAAGACCTGTCCGGGGTATACGATGCTATCGAGTTCTTAAGAGAGATCAATCTGGGCAGGCCAATAGAGGTTGGCAAAACGGTAGCCGTTATCGGCGGTGGTAACTCGGCAATCGACTCCGCCAGGGTATCCTTGAGAAAAGGCGCCGGAGAGGTACACATATTCTACCGCCGTGAAGAGAAGGATATGCCGGCGGTAGGTGAAGAGATAGAAGCAGCCAAGGAAGAAGGTGTCCAGTTCCACTTCCTGACCGCTCCAACCAAGGTCTTGGGTGAAGATGGAAGAGTAGTCGGGCTTGAGTGCATCCACATGGAGCTGGGGGAATTTGACCGCAGCGGGAGAAAGACCCCCAATCCTATTGGAGGCTCCGAATACTCGGTAGACTTAGATATGGTAATCGAAGCTATCGGGCAGAGACCAGACACTTCTTTCGTCAAGGATGGCGAAATCAAAACGGGAAGAGGTGGAATAGTAACCACTGATAAACGAACACTGGCTACCAGCAAAGAGGGAGTGTTTGCCGGTGGAGATGTTGCCACCGGTCCTCAGACGGTAATCGAAGCTATCGCCGCTGGCCAGAGAGCAGCCTGCTCGATAAGAAGGTACCTTGAGGGAGAAAAGTTAACACCTCTGGTAGAGCGTAATGGATACGAACCGATTGCCTATTCTTCCGAGCCACCCAGCGAGGAAGAGACCAAGGAAAAGGCCAGGATCAAGGCTTCTGAAATCGCCATGAGCAAGAGGACTTCTTCATTTAAAGAAGTTACCTTAACTTATAGCCCGGAAGAGGCAATAGAAGAAGCATCAAGGTGCCTTAGATGCGATTTGGAGGTTGAAGGATAAGCAATGAATGAGATAACCTTAACAATCAATGGTAAGCAGGTTAAAGGGAAAGCAGGGAACACCGTTCTTGAAGTCTGTCAGGCCAATGGTATTGATGTGCCTACCCTCTGCCACCTTGACGGACTAAGCGACATCGGCGCCTGCCGAATGTGTGTCGTAGAAATTGAAAAGGAGAGGAGGCCAGTTCCCTCCTGCACCTATCCAGCCCGGGACGGACTGGTAGTGCAAACCAATACCGAGAAGCTGGAAAAATACCGTCGCCAGATACTGGAGCTTATTTTCACCGAGCACAACCACTTCTGTATGTTCTGTGAAAAGAGTGGGGACTGTGAGCTGCAGCAGCTGGGCTATCGATACCAGATGGACCACGTGCGCTACCCCTACACTTTCCCATCTCTGTCAGTGGATTCACTGAACAAATACATTGTAATCGACCACAACCGCTGTGTCCTCTGCGGTCGGTGTATTCGAGCCTGTAGCGAAATAGCGGCCGCTCATACCCTGGACTTCAGCCAGCGAGGCTGGAAGACTGAGGTATCGGCCGATTTGAACCAATCACTGGGTGAATCATCCTGTCTCAACTGTGGTATCTGTGTTCAAGTCTGTCCTACCGGCGCTATTTTCAATAAAATCAACCTCTACAAAGGTATAACCGACGATTGTGAGCAGCTGAAGACCGTTTGTCCTGGCTGTGGGGTAGGCTGTGAGCTAAATGTACTGATACGAGATAACAACCTGGTCAGGATCGATGCCCCCAGCTTGACTGGTTCGAGAAGCACCCTGTGCCGAATAGGGCGTTTCGAACTGCTTGAACAAACCCTGCCCAGGATTACTTCACCGCTGGTACGGGATAAGAAAGGCGAGCTTGAGGAGTGCAGCCTGGATAGTGCAACGCAAAGAATCAGCAGGGGGCTAAACGAGACGAAAGACAGCTTTTCCGGTATGGCATCCAGTAGGCTCCCCAGTGAGACACTCTCCCTGTTCAACAGGTTTGTTTCAGAGGTAATCGGCAGTGACTCGATTGATACTCCGGATGGAGCTAGCTATCGCATAATCAGCGAGGGTATCAGCAAGTTTGCCGGCAACGGGAAGGGACTGGATATAGAGTGCCCTATTGAGGAGATACTGGAAGCAGATTGTATTCTGGTAATCGGTGCCGACCCGGAGACAACCAATCCTGTAGTCAGTACCCTCACCCGCCGCGCCGTCAGCCAGAGTAAAGCCAAACTAATAGTGGTAAACTCAGCCAAAGATGTCTTTCCTCTCTGGACCGACCTCTGGTTAAGGCCTAGGGCAGGCAGCGAAGGTGCTCTACTCAACGGACTGGTAAAGATGCTTGTCGATAAGGGCCTGGCTGAATCAGGAAAGGTGAGCGCCGAGCTTAAGGCATCTCTTAGCCAGTGTGAGAAGTGTGAGATAGGTGAAGTCACTAGAACCACCGGCATAGAGAAGGAGAGCCTGGAACAGATGGCAGAGATGTACGCACAGGCTAAACGCGGGGTTATCATCTACGGAGACGACCTGCTTCAAAATAGCGGTTCCGGCTCGGTTACCACTATTCTGAACCTGGCCAGTATCACGGCAAACCAGGTTGGCAACGGCTTAAGAGTTATTTCGCTTAAACCCGGTGCCAATAGCCGCGGTGCCTGGGAGCTAGGCTTAGCCAAAGGCATCAAGCCGGACAGGCCAAAGGGCCTCTATCTCCTGCTCTCCGACGATACAGGGGATGAGAGGCTGCTTAATTGGCTCAGGGGAATAGATTTTCTGGTGGTTCAGGCAAGCTATCACTCACCGGTTACCGCTATGGCCGATGTGGTGCTGCCCTCACCGATATGGGCAGAGAGAGAGGGCGAATACGTTGATATGGATGGTCGTGTACTTGAAATAAAACAGGTGTTAAAACCTGGTGACGGCGTACTTCAGGATAAGGAATTACTGATGGGCATTTCTCAAAAACTGGGACGAGAGTTGGTATTAAGCTAGGAGGTTAACAGTGGCAAAGGTAAAGGTTATTTCAGCATGGTTGGACGCTTGTTCCGGGTGTCATATGTCCTTCCTTGACATGGATGAGGCGATTATCGGCCTGGCAGACAAGATAGAGCTACTCGCCACCCCGATAACCGATTTCAAGGAGTTTACCCCGGCTGACGTGGGGATTATCGAGGGGGCAATCAGCAACGAGCATGATGAAGAGGTAGCCAAACAGATACGCGCTAACTGTAAGATACTGATGGTATGGGGTGACTGTGCTGTCTTCGGCGGCATAGTCAGTATGCGCAACCTGTTCAGCACCGAAGAGGTTCTCGACCGGTACTACCATACCGAGGGTAGCGTCTGTGATAAAATTCCCTCTTCAGAGGACCTGCCACCGCTGACAGAGGTCAGACCGGTCAATCAGGTGGTCAAGGTTGACTGCTACGTACCCGGCTGTCCACCCAGCCCGCAGGCAATTCTCTATGCCCTGTCCGAGCTTCTGGAGGGCAGGATACCGGTGTTGCCAAGCGAGATAATGAGATACGATTAAGGTCCGAGATCGAGATAAAGGGAGATTATTATGACCAGAAAGATTGTTATTGAGCCGGTTACCCGAATTGAGGGGCATGGTAAAGTGACCATTCTCCTCAACGAAAAGGGTAATGTCGATAGAACCAGGTTTCACGTTACTCAGGTGCGAGGGTTTGAGAAGTTTTGTGAAGGGCGACTCTTCTGGGAGATGCCGAACATTACTGCCCGAATCTGTGGCATCTGTCCAGTAAGCCATCACCTGGCCGCGGCTAAGGCCGGAGATGCCATCCTGGGTGTTGAGCTAACACCTACTGCCAAGAAGCTGCGCCGGCTGATTCATATGGCCCAGATGGTCCAGTCTCATGCGCTCCACTTCTTCCACTTAGCCAGCCCCGATCTGCTCTTCGGTATGGATGCCGATCCGGCAAAACGGAATGTGATGGGAGTTATTGCCGAAATGCCCGGGGTTGCCGTAAAGGGAGTAAAGCTCCGTGCCTTCGGGCAAAAGATAATAGCGATGATGGGGGATACGAGGAT
This sequence comes from uncultured Dehalococcoidales bacterium, assembly GCA_964649385.1. GTDB lineage: Bacteria > Chloroflexota > Dehalococcoidia > Dehalococcoidales > UBA5760 > UBA5760. The sequence continues at coordinate 13,160 of CAZYRA010000015.1, forward strand.
CCATCCCAATGCCGCTGTTCCAGGTGGAATGAACCGCGCACTGCATAGTGACAAGCGCGATGAAATCTTAAGCCAGGTTGACGAGGTCATTGCCGACTGCCAGTTTGCCGTTGACCTGTTCAAGGACTACTGTGATAAGAACAGCGGGGTCACCAATACCTTCGCTGACTTTAAGAGCGCCTATCTCGGACTGGTCGATGAAAACGGTAATGCCGAGTACTACGACGGGAAACTCAGGTTGAAGGACCAGGACGGTATGACCCTGGAAGATGACGTGGCTCCGGAAGACTACCTCTCCATCATCGAGGAAAAGGTCGAGGACTGGTCTTACCTCAAGTTCCCCTACTACAAAAAACTGGGCTATCCCGGCGGTATGTACCGGGTAGGCCCACTGGGACGGCTTAACGTCGCCGGCGGCTGCAGCACCCCCCTAGCGGATAAGGAGTTCAAGGGGTTCAAGAAGCTGGGTGAAAACGGTATACTACAAGGGTCGCTATACTACCACTACGCCCGGTTGATCGAGATGCTCAACTGTGCCGAAGAGATAAAGGTACTCACCGAAGATAAGGATATCTGCTCGGAGGACATCTGGGTCAACTCGAACCGGTTTAACGAGGAGGGTATCGGGGTAATCGAAGCACCCCGAGGAACGCTCTTCCATCACTACTGGGTAGACAAAAGCGGAAAGATGCGTAAGGCTAACCTGATTGTAGCCACCGGCAATAACAACCTGGCAATGAATCGTGCCGTCAATGAAGTAGCCCGGGCATTCATTAAGAACGGTAAGGTAACCGAAGGGATACTTAACCGTGTCGAGGTTGCCATCCGCTGCTACGACCCCTGTCTCTCCTGCTCCTCACACGCCCTTGGCCATATGCCCCTAGAGCTTACTATCCGTGAGGCGGATGGGAACGTTCGCCAGGTTATAAGGAGCTAGCAAAAACAGATGAGGACCCTGGTTCTGGGTATAGGCAATTCCATCTTGGGGGATGATGGTGTCGGGGTGCATGCCGCTCAGGAGTTAGCCGGTAAGATTAAGGATGAGAATATTGATGTCAGGGATGTCAGTATAGACGGCTTGAACCTGTTGGAGTTGATTCTTGGATACGATAAGCTGGTCGTAATTGATGCTGTTCTAACGGAGAGAGAAAAGGTGGGGGAAGTATACCGGTTCAGGCCGGAGAATGTCTACGACCCTTCACGCTCGGCTATCTCACCACACCACTTCAACCT
>CAZYRA010000015.1:14492-18519 GCA_964649385.1 uncultured Dehalococcoidales bacterium
CTAGTACAGGATATTGGAAATACCTCTACCTTTTCGTTGATGCCCTTTATTGCCTGAGAAAAAATCTCCGGGTCAAAATCAAGGTAGGGCATAAGGTCAACCTTATTTAACAAGACGACATCCACTGTGTGGAACATAAGGGGATACTTGAATGGCTTATCATGCCCCTCAGGGGTGCTTGATATCAGGACCTTCTTATGATCACCAATGGTAAAATCGGCAGGGCAGACCAGATTCCCCACATTTTCGATAAGAAGCAGTTCGATATCCTCAAGAGTCATATTGCCCAAGGCATTCTGAATCATATTAGCATCAAGGTGGCAGCCACCACCGGTGTTTATCTGAACGACAGGCACACCCTCTTTACCCACCGTTTCGGCATCTACGCTTGAAGCGATATCCCCCTCAATAACGCCAATCCTGATTCTGTCCTTCAGTCTCCTTATCGTCTCTAGGATGAGACTGGTCTTACCGGCACCGGGGGAGGCCATTATATTCACGGCAAACACGTTGTTTTTGTCTAGCAAGGCATGATTTCTTTCCGCTATTTCATCGTTAGCACTGAGAATGTTCTTGAGCACCTTTATTTCCATCTATGCTACCTCAATATTTTTTTGTTAGGGCTTTCCCGCCAATTACTCCAGCCTGATACCTTCCGATTTACCAATAACTACTCGACTTCAATGCTCTCCACAAAAAGCTCCTTGCCGGCGGTAATTTCTATACTATCCTGTCCACAATCGGGGCAGGACCAGTCAAATTCCTTGAGCTTGAAGACCCGGGCGCAGTTCCTGCAGCGGGCTTGAGCCGGTACACTGGTGAAGGATAGAGTAGCCCCTTCGGCAAGGGTACCCTTAACCAGGAAATCAAAGTAGAACTGCACGGATTCCTCAACATAACCGGACAATTCACCGATGACCAGCTTGATTGTCTCAACCCGCTCAGCTCCTGCCTTTTCAGCCTGCTCTAGGACAATATCAATCATACTCTGCGTGATGGCAAGTTCATGCATCCTAACAAATCCTCGGCAGTGGTTCTCCAACCAGCATATCGACTATTCGGGAGGTTCCCAGGCCGGTCTTCATTACCACCCGGCCGGGGTGCTCTGCTGATACCTCACCGACGATAGCAGCTTCTTTCCCGTAGCAGTTCACCCGCATTGCCTTAAGAACCGCTTCGGCATCTTGGGCAGGCACCACCGCCACCAGTTTACCCTCATTAGCAAGGTGGAGAGGGTCAAGGCCCAGCATCTCGCAGGCACCCAGGACCTCTTCCCGCACCGGAATCTTTTCCTCCTCAATCCTGATACCTACCCCTGACTGCCCGGCTATTTCATTCAAGGTAGACGCCAGTCCACCCCGGGTAGGGTCACGCAGGCAGCGGATACTGAGGCTAGCGGCGAGCATCTCCGCTACCAGATTACCCAGCGGTGCGCAATCGCTCTTCAGGTCGGTAGCAAAACTCAGTCCTTCCCGCTTACTCAGTACGGCAATACTATGATCGCCGATATTCCCGCTCAAGACTATCTTGTCTCCCGGCCTGGCGTTACTGCCGGAGATATCGACCCCTTCCGGCACCACACCAATGCCGGTAGTATTGATAAAGAGCCCGTCAGCACTACCCCGGCCGACCACCTTGGTATCTCCGGTGATAATCTTCACCCCGGCTTCTTCAGCCGCCTTCTGGATGGAAGCCATCACCCGATCCAGTTCACTCATAGTGAGCCCTTCTTCAATAATAAGGGCCAGGCTTAAATAGAGAGGCCTGGCCCCCGACATTGCCAGGTCATTGACCGTACCGCATACCGCCAGCCTGCCGATATCGCCGCCAGGGAAAAAGATAGGGCTTACGACATGGCTGTCCGTGGTAAAGGCAATTTTGCCGCTCAAGTCAAAAACGGCGGAGTCATCCAGTCTGGCTAATAGCGGATTAGCCAATACTCTAAGAAAGCTCTTCTCGACCAGCTCGCGGGCTAACTTGCCGCCGCTGCCGTGGGCGAGCAGAATTCTATCCTGCAAGACTTCCTCCATAAAGGTAATGGGCGGAGCAGCTGCCCTCTGATGAGACCATGCACGGCCCCACCGGATGCTCCGGAGTACAGGTGCTGGCAAAGAGGGGGCAATCTTGGGGTACCTTAGTCCCCCTTAGAATGTCACCGCAGATACAACCCTCGGGTTCGCAGGCAGGCTCAGCGATAATATCAAAAGCCAGTTCAGCATCAAATTGCTGGTACTCTCTCCTTAACTTCAAGCCGCTTGCGGGAAGCTCTCCCATCCCCCGCCACCGGGCCGGAGCAGGCTCGAACACCATTTCCATAAGCTTGATGGCCTCCGGATTCCCTTCCGGCCGCACCCCCCGTCGGTAAGCAATCTCAACCCTAGCCTCCCCCTTTTCGATCTGGGCCACCAACATGCTAACACACTGCAGGATATCTACCGGTTCGAAGCCAGAGATAACACAGGGGATATGGTACTCCCGGGCGATGGCACCCCAGGGATGAGAGCCGATAACAGTGCTTACATGTCCGGGGCAGATAAGACCATTTAGTCTAACCTCGCCGGAATCAAGGATAGCGCGGATTGCGGGAGGGCAGAGCTTATTTAAGGACAGAACATAATAGTTACCTATTCCCCTTTCCTTAGCCTGGATGATGGAGGCGGCGATAGTCGGAGCGGTGGCCTCAAAGCCGATACCGAGAAAGACGATTGCTTTATCGGCATTCTCGTTCGCTATCTTAATGGCGTCCATAGTGGAATAAACCATACGCACATCAGCGCCACCGGCTTTAGCTTCCTGCAGGCTTAAACGGCTTCCCGGTACCTTCAGCATATCGCCGAAGGTAGTGATAATTACACCGGGAACCTGTGATAGAGCAATCGCCTTGTCTATGTCAGCATTAGCGGTAACACAGACGGGGCAGCCTGGACCGGAGACCATCTCTAAGGTAGCTGGCAGCACCTGACGAATGCCGTGCCTAAAAATGGCTACCGTATGGCCGCCGCAAAACTCCATAAGCCGGGCCGGGGTCCGGGACCTAAGGCGTATCTGTGAGAGCAACCCTGCGGACAGCTCGCTGCTGCGAAATTCAGTAATAAACCTCAACCCGATTCCTCGACCAAACTGGCCATTTCCCCCAAAATCTTGAGGGTCTCCTCAGCCTCTTCCTGATCCATAATACTGATGGCATAGCCGGTATGGACTATGGCATAATCACCCACCCTGGCCTCCGGAGTCAGTTGCAGGCTGATGCGGCGGCTTATCCCTCCTATTTCCGCCTCAGCTTCTAAGCCATCAATAGATTTAATAAGTGCTGGTATCGCTAAACACATAACCCTTCCTTCACAGCAAAATTAGCAATCACGGCCTGCCCCAGGGAGACCCCACCATCATTGCAGGGCACCAAGTGGTGAGTAAGCACCCGAAGGCCCTCTCTCTTTAGCGCCGAGATAACCAGCCTTAACAGCAGGCGGTTCTGAAAAACGCCGCCACTCAACGCCACTTCCCTGATGCCGCTTTCTTCGGTAACGATCCGGCACATCCGGGTAATTATTTGAGCAACGGTGCGGTGGAATCTGACTGATATTACCGGAACCGGAACCCCGGCCCTGACATCCCGGGCTACCGATGAAATGAGCCCAGCTAATTTTACCACCCTTAGCCCCTGCTCTTCAATGATGGTAAAGGGGTATGATTCGCCCTCAGAATCCTTCACATTATCGGGAGCAGCCATCTCAAGCTCAATCGCCGCTTGCGCCTCATAGTCTATTTTCCCCCTCACCCCAGCCATGGCCGAAACGGCGTCAAAAAGCCGCCCGGCGCTCGAAGTCAGTGGGGAATTTACCCCCCGCTCTAGCTGCTTTCTTACTATTTCAACCTCACTAGGGTCAAGGTCGGCCAAAGGGAGACCGGCTAGTGGTAAATCATTGCCAAGCAGGGTATAGAGATAACTTAGCGCCATACGATAGGGTCTTTTGATAGCGGCGACGCCTCCCGGCAGTGGTACATACTCCAGGTGCCCCACCCTTCG
>CAZYRA010000016.1:0-3367 GCA_964649385.1 uncultured Dehalococcoidales bacterium
CCTTTTTTATTGCTTTTTCTATCTCTTCTTCAGAGATAAGCTTTCCTGCTGAGATAACCTTGTTGTTTATTACCATAGTCGGAGTTAGCATTATGCCGTATTTGTCCCCTTCCGCGGAGAAGGCGTCAAACTTAGTTACCTCTACCTGGTCGTGATACTTCCCGGCGGCATTTTTAGCTCTTCTTTCCAGTTCTTTGCATTTAGCGCACGGTGGAGTAGAGCCGAAGATTTTTATCTTTATCATATTTGCCTCCTCCTGCTTGTTATTATGCGATTGACCCGTATATCAGTCCGGTGATCGTGGCGGCTGCTACCACCAGGGCGACATAAACCAGCATTTTTTTGGTACCTATAATTCCTCGGAGGGCGAGCATGCTTGGGAGTGATAGGGCTGGCCCGGCCAGAAGCAGCGCCAGCGCTGGCCCCTTACCCATGCCTAAATTCATGAACGTTTTGATGATAGGCACCTCGGTGAGGGTAGCGATATACATAAGAGCCCCGCCGATAGAAGCGACAAAGTTGGCAAAGATGGTATTCCCTCCCATGTATGTTGCCATGGCAGTTGGTGGTATGACCTTGCCGAGAATCCCGGCGATAAATACCCCGATCAATAACCAGGGCAGGATGCGCTTCAGGAAGTAAAGCGTTTCTTTCATCCATTCCTTGATCTCGTCCCCTGTAAACCAACGCCACAGTGTGATGCCCAAAACACTACCTAGGATGCCAAAAGGTATCCAGTACTTCGAGGCGGCTGTGATGAGGATAGCAATAAGGGTGCCGAAGAATATGGCATATTGCCAGGGTTTCTTACCGTTGGGGTCAGCTTCAACTAAGGTAAAGGCCTGGGCTTGTGCTTTTTTTACTTCCTCTTTCCTGAAGATAAAAGCCATGATTAAACCAATACAAACGGCAAAGGAAATAGCCCCTACTGCTCGAGCTATTCCCAACTCATAGCCCAGTATGTTAGCGGTATAGACAATGGCCAGTATGTTTATGGCAGGTCCTGAAAATAGGAAGGCTATAGCCGGACCGAGTCCGGCTCCCCTTTTGTAAATACCGCCGAAGAGCGGCAGTACTGTACAGGAACACACTGCGAGGATTGCTCCTGAAACAGAGCCTACTGAATAGGCTACCGGTTTCTTGGCCTGAGGGCCAAAGTACTTGAGTATGGCAGCTTGCGAGGCAAAAGCAGAAATAGCTCCAGCGATGAAAAGGGCTGGCACCAGGCAGGTAATGACATGTAGGGATAGATATTCTGCTAGTCCGTTAAGGCCACCGCGTAAGATTTCAATAGCTTCCATTTAGTTCTTATGTCCTATTATGCGCATTAACGCATCAATTTAAGGCAAAAAAAGAGCGTTACTGTCTTAACCGCCTGACACAGCCAGGGCCAACGCGCTCAGCCTTCATCAGACGCTCACTGTCCTGGACGACCAGCCTGTTGTCCTTAAGCGCCTTCTTTGCCGCTTCGAGCAGGTAGGGGAAATATTCTGGCATGCCATCTCGGTCTATTGAGTATAGTGACCATAATCCGTCTTTCCTCAGCTTAAGAAAACCGGCATCGTATAAGATACCTAGGTTACGTGAAGCCCGCGTCTGGGATACGTTGAGCGCCTGCATGACCTCACAGACACAGCACTCCCTCTCCAGCAGCAGGTTTAGCATCCTGAGCCTGGTTTCATCAGATAGTGCTTTTAGTGCTCGTATCAGGTTATGCATCTTTTCGTCCTATATGCGCATATATGCTTATAGCTTAAGCCCTTTTCGGGGCTTTGTCAAGCGATTGTATTGACAGGCTTGTTACCGGAGTGCTACAGTTCGACTAGCTTCTCGAGAACATAGAATAAATGCCTCCGGATTATGCGTTCTTAGCAGGAGGGGGGCACAGTGGAAATGGGCCAAGAGGGTAGCGATACCCGGCTCAAGGAGTTATGTAGCCGGAGGTTATCCGGCAGGCGAATCATTCTGGCTAGTAACCGTGGACCTATCGAGTACTACTTTGCGGAAGAAGGCCAGCTTCTCTCACGCCGTGGTAGTGGTGGGTTGGTTACCGCTCTTAGTAGTCTTGGCAAGTATGTAGAGCTTGACTGGATTGCCAGCGTTATGGGGCGTGGGGATAGGGAGATAGCGCAGAAGGCACAGGGCAAACGCTTTCAGGCACCGATAAAAGGTGACAGACTATATCTCCGTTTCGTATCTTGCTCCAGGAATGCATACCACAAATACTACAGCATTATTTGTAACCCCTTGCTCTGGTTCCTGCAGCACTATATGTGGAACTCACCTACTACGCCCAATATCGATATTGCCGTTCATGATGCCTGGGAGAGGGGTTATGTTGAAGTAAATCGGGCCTTCGCCAGGACAATTATTGACGAGGCGATGAGAAGTACGTCACCCCCGATAGTAATACTTAACGACTATCATCTCTACTTGGCTGGTGCTTACCTGCGGCAGCAGATGCCAGATCTGGTGATACAGCACTTTACTCATATTCCCTGGCCGTCGGCTTGCTACTGGGGGTTGTTGCCGGGTTATATGCGGCAGGCGATTTTCCGGGGTTTATGCGCTGCGGATATCGTCGGCTTGCAGACAGCCCGGGACGTACACAATTTTATCCACTGTTGCGAATCATCCATTGACGGTGCTGAGGTTGACTATACCCTAAATACTGTCCGGATAGAGGGACATCTCACCCGGGTCAAGGCATACCCGATATCAATTGATGTCGCTGGTATCAAGAAGCTGCTTCCCTCGAGTAGGTTACAGGAATATGAGCAGAAGCTGAGCAGTCTTTGCGGTGAGCACACCATAGTTCGCGTTGATAGGGCTGAGCCCAGTAAGAATATCATTCGTGGTTTCAAGGCTTTTGATAAATTGCTGGAGCGTTACCCCCAATTTCGGGGGCAGGTCAAATTCATCGCCTTTCTGGTGCCCACCCGGACCCACCTGAGGTTATATCGGCGGTATATGGAGGAGACTACCCAGCTAATAGAGGCGATAAATAGTAAGTACGCGACTCAGGAGTGGCATCCTATCGATTTCTTCTATGAAAATAACTATATTCAGGCTCTGGCCGGCATGCGGCTTTATGATGTTCTTCTGGTTAATGCGGTTATTGACGGTATGAATCTGGTAGCTAAGGAAGGTCCCACGGTCAACAACCGTGATGGCGTACTGGTGCTTTCTGAGATGGTTGGTGCTTGTGAGCAGTTGGGCCCTTATGCTCTAACGATGGCGCCGGCTGATCTGGAGGGGACAATGGAGGCTCTTTATGAGGCGTTGATGATGCCGCCGGAGGAGAGAAAAAGGCGTGCTGGTGCGCTAAAGAAGTCAATTGAAAAAGAAGATATCAATCATTGGCTCT
>CAZYRA010000016.1:3467-17310 GCA_964649385.1 uncultured Dehalococcoidales bacterium
GGGGGTAGCAGGTTGAAAGACATTTTCCCGCGGATAACCCTTAAGCTTTTGGCCCGGGTTGAGGCATTCAGTGTGTTTAAGATTTTTCTCTCCGTCAGTTGCGGTTCTGGTGAGAGGCGGTAGTGAATGGTAGCCGTTACCCCCTTGTCTTCAATGCTGATACCCTCCGAGGAGAGCAGCGGGGTTAATTCCTTGATCATGGATTTGATTACCCTGGAATAATCATGGGTAATATCAGGGAACTCGTTTTTAACCCCTCTCCCGCGTTCCATACCGTGGTTGCCGATGTAGACCATGTTGTCAATTCCTACCATTTTTCTGACTTGATTTACCGGTCTTCCCGAGATAGCGGCTACCAGGGCTAGATGACTGGAGAGTTTTAAGAGGTAATGTCGGCATAGTGGAGAGACCCTGGCCTGCTGTGGGGTGGGGGCGGTCTTACTAATCGTACCATCAACATCGGTAATAAGCCCGAAAGGGACTCGTTCGAGAATTTCTTGAATAGGTTTTAGGTGGTTAAACGCATACGACACAGGTTAAATTTAACAGGGGATGCGCTATTGAGTCAATATTATGAAGAGGGGAAACGGATTTGACTGGATAGGATATTACATTAGCTTGCTGTATCGGAACCAATCTCGACAAATTGTTTGAGATGGGATAAAGTGATATTTAAGATGACGAAAGTCGATGGATGTAGCCTGCCGGTTATGGCTATAGATTTGGGTGGTACCAAGATAGCTGCCGGTATCGTTTCTGCTAGATGTGAGATACTGGCTAGAGAATATTGTCCTACCTTGGCTGATGAAGGTGTTGAGGCAGTAATTGAGCGGATAGTTTCTGCTGTTGGCCGGCTGGTTAGCCAGCAGGGCATGGATTTGTCCCAGTTGTGCTGTATAAGCATTGCTGCTTGCGGGGCGATAGACTCGGAAACCGGGGTAGTAGTCCTTTCCCCGAATCTTCCAGGGTGGTGTGATATTCCGCTGCGAAGTATGGTAGGGGAGAGGCTTGGTGTTAAAACCCTGCTCATTAATGATGCTAATGCAGCTGCCTGGGGCGAGTATCACCTTGGTGTGGGGAAGGGGGTAAATAACCTTATCTACCTTACGGTGGGTACTGGTATTGGTGGGGCGATTATTATTGATGGTAGGCTGTACACCGGCTCATCCGGTAGCGCTGGAGAGATAGGCCATATGACTATTGATACTAATGGGGTAAGGTGTGGGTGCGGTAATATTGGTTGCTTGGAAACACTGGCTTCAGGCACTGCTATCACCAGAGAGGCAGTAGCGCATGTTGCTCGTGGTGAGGCGTCTTCTCTCACTGATATTGTTGCGGGTAGGTTGGAAGATATTACCGCGGAGAAGGTAGCCGTAGCCGCTAAGGGGGGAGACCCTCTTGCCTTAGGCATCATTAATAAAGCTGCCACCTATCTGGGAATGGGTATGGTAAACCTGGTTAATATCTTCAACCCGGAAATGATTGTAGTGGGGGGTGGGGTGGCCAAGATGGGAGACCTTCTGCTTAATCCAGCCAGAGGGGTGGTAAGGGGAAAGGCATTTCCAGTATCGGCTGAGGCGGTGTCGATAGTTTCTAGCCAGCTTGGCAGTGATGCCGGGATACTTGGTGCTGCTATTTTTGCCCTTCAGCAAGAGTCAGAATAAGGAGGAACAAGGTGAAGGTTCGTAAGGCAATTATTACTGCTGCCGGTTGGGGCACAAGATTCTTGCCTGTAACCAGGTCACAGCCGAAGGAGATGTTACCACTGGTCAATAAGCCGCTAATTCAGTATGCTGTGGAAGAAGCAATCAATTCTGGTATTGAGCAAGTTATTTTGATAACGGCTATGGGTAAGCATGCCATAGAGGATTACTTTGACCGCTCTTTTGAGCTGGAATATGTTCTGGAGCAGAAGGGGGAGACCGAACTGCTTCAGGAGATGCGCAGGCTGTCTAACCTGGTTGATATCTGTTACATCAGGCAGAAGGAGCAGTTTGGTCTTGGTCATGCTGTCCTCATCGCCAGGAATATTATTGCTGGCGAACCGTTTGCCGTTTTGCTCCCCGATGATGTTATCGATAGCCGGGTGCCAGCCCTAAAACAGATGATAGAGGTTTACGAGCAGCGAGGGACCAGCGTCATTGCTGTTGAGCGAGTGAGTGCCCAGGATACGGTAAAGTATGGCATTATTGAGCCAAAGGAGATTTCACATCGTTTGTACCAGGTCCTGAGCCTGGCTGAGAAGCCGGAACCGCAAGAAGCGCCGTCTGACTTAGGCATAGTGGGCAGGTATATCCTTGTACCTGAGATATTTGATGCTCTTGCGGCTACCCCGCCGGGTAGAATTAATGAGATTCAGCTCACCGATGCCCTGCAACTGTTACTCAAACGGCAGGTGATAAGTGCCTGCGAATTCGAGGGAGTACGCTATGATACCGGAACTCCTTCCGGTTGGCTCGAGGCGACGATAGCCCTGGCACTAAAGGATCCTGATATAGGGCCGGGGCTAAGGCAGTATTTACGTAGACTGCTCTAGAGATATTGGGGCTGTTCATTCCATCCGCCTTGTTCTATCCCGATAGGCCGCTCTTCATTGACAGCTAGTATAGCTTGCACTAAAATCGTATATGGTAGTTATTCTTAGCCAAAGGTTAGTAAATGACAGGTGATGAAATTCGGTCGGCATATTTGAAATTCTTTGAAAAGAGGGAGCATGACATCATTCCCAGTGACTCTCTGATACCCCACGGCGACCCTACTTTACTATTTACCAGTGCTGGTATGGTGCAGTTTCAGCCCTACTATTTAGGTGAGAAGCAGCCGACTAATCCCCGTTTAGCTTCATGCCAGAAGTGTTTTCGGACTACTGATATTGAATCGGTAGGCGACTTGATTCATCTTACCTTCTTTGAGATGCTGGGTAACTTCAGTATCGGAGACTACTTCAAGCAGGAAGCTATTAACTGGGCATGGGAATTCGTTACCCGGGATTTGGGACTACCTCCAGCGCGGCTATGGATAGGTGTATTTCTTGATGATGACGAGGCTTTTGGCTACTGGCGGAAGCAGGGTGTCCCGGAGGAAAGAATAGTGCGGCTTGGTGAAGAGGAGAATTTCTGGGGACCGGCTGGTAATTCCGGACCCTGCGGACCCTGTAGCGAGATTCACTATGACCTCGGCGAGGGGGTTGGCTGTGGGAAGCCTTCCTGTGGCCCTGCCTGTAGTTGTGGGCGCTTTTCCGAGATTTGGAACTTGGTATTTACCCAGTATAACCAGCACGAGGACGGGCACCGCGCTTTATTACCCAAACCCAATATTGATACCGGGATGGGTTTGGAAAGAGTGACTGCGATAATGCAGGGTAAAATTTCCGTCTATGAAACTGACCTCTTTATGCCCTTGCTGGAGTGTGTATCTGAACTGTCAGAAAGGAAATATGGCTCTGATGAAGAAACTGCTAATGCGATGCGGGTGGTAGTTGAGCATGGCCGGGCAATCGCCTTTCTGATTGGTGATGGAGTAATTCCTGCTAATGAGGGCCGGGGCTATGTACTGCGACGGCTGTTACGGCGTGCCGCAATGTTTAGCCGAAGATTAGCCAAGGACAAGCCTTTTCTGGCTGAGGTGGCCAAAGCCGCTATTCGGAAGATGGGCCATATCTATCCAGAAATAGTGCAGCGAGAAGACTTTATTATCAGGGTGATTGAGAGCGAAGAGGCAAGGTTTAGCGAGACGCTCAGTACCGGCCTGGGATTATTAGATGAAATCATTGAAGAGGCAACCGGTAAGGGGGTAAAGATAATCCCGGGTAAACAGGCATTTAAGCTATACGACACCTATGGCTTTCCCATAGAGCTAACTAAAGAAGTTGTATCCAGGTCGGGGTTGTCTATGGATTTAGCGGGTTTCGAAAGGGAAATGGCAAAGCAGCGGGAGAAGGCCCGTGCCGCCCACAAGTTTGCCAGGGATATTACACCTTCTACTCTTGATTTAACTCTAACTACTTGTCCACCAACTATCTTTGTTGGTTATGATGACCTTAAGCATAAATCGGCTATAGTTTATCTAATGATTGATAACAGGTCTGTTGAAACAGTAGAAGAGGGGAAGGAGGCAAGCATTATTCTAGAGGCTACTCCTTTCTATGGAGAAATGGGTGGACAGGTGGGTGATACCGGCGAGCTGATTGGCCCATCGGGTAGATTCTCTGTCACCGATACTATTCGCAGTCCACAAGATGCCACGATACACCATGGGTATGTCAGTGATGGGAATTTAACCGCTGGTGATATTGTTGAGGCGATAGTGGATGGACAGCGGCGGCTTGATATTGCTCGCAATCATACGGCAACCCATTTACTCCAACTGGCTCTGCGTCAGGTATTGGGTGAGCATGTCCAGCAAAGAGGTTCGCTGGTAACCCCGGAGCGGCTTAGATTTGACTTTTCTCATTTGGCAGCACTGACAAGGGAGGAGATACATCAAGCAAGCCATATTGTCAACGATAAGATTCGCCAAAACCTGAGGGTGTACAGTGAAGAGATTCCGTATGCAAGGGCGATTGAGGAAGGCGTGATAGCTTTGTTCAATGAAAAGTATGGTGATATAGTTCGTGTGGTGAAAATAGGGGAAGTGGCTGTCAGCGCAGAGCTCTGCGGTGGTACTCATGTCAGTTCAATCGGTGAGATAGGCTCATTTCAAATTGTTGGTGAGAGCAGCGTCGGCGCCGGCTTGCGGCGCATTGAAGCTGTTACCGGTAGGGGGGCTGAAGAATTTGTTAACCGGCGATTTTTCAGTTTAGACAGGATTGCTGATTCTCTGGGGGCGACAGCAGGTGAAGTGCAGGAGAAGGTAGCTATTTTGTCTGTCGAATTGGAAACGGAGCGCCGGCGGGTTTTGACTCTGGAGAGGGAGCTGTCTCGGCAGGTAGCAGTGTCTTTGCTAAGTCAGGTAGCTGTGGTTAACGGAGTCAACGTACTGGCGGCTAGGGTGTCATCTTATCGTTTGGAGGCCCTGCGCGAATTGAGCGACCGCCTCCGTGAGGAACTGAAGAGCGTGGTGATGGTCCTGGGTACGATTTATGATAATAAACCCCTTTTCTTGGCTGCAGTGACTCCGGATTTAGTTGCTAAAGGCTATAATGCTGGTGAGATAGTTAGACAGGTTGCTAGGGTGACCGGAGGTGGTGGCGGAGGTAAAGCCCAATTTGCCCAGGCGGGTGGTAGAGATAAAGGTAGGTTAGACGAAGCTCTTCAGCTGGTGAAGAGCCTGGTTTAGATTTTGTGGGTTTTGCCTGCTGATTACCGTGTTCATTGTGGTGACCCTCGGCAGACGGCTCCTGAGGTATTTTAAGGGAGGCAGGCATAACGCGTATCTTAGGTCTCGATATTGGCGATAAGAGGATTGGGGTAGCCCTCAGCGACCCCCTGGGCATATTAGCGAGCCCGTTTACTATTATTAATCGTCGGAATGAGGCGGCAGATATCCAGGCTATTACTGATATTGTTAGCCTGCATCAGGTTGGGCGGGTTATCGCTGGTTTACCTCGTTCTATGGACGGTAGTATAGGTGGGCAGGCAGAAAAGGTAAAGGCTTTTGTCGAGAGCCTGCTTAGCCAAACCAGGACTCCGGTGGAGTTTAGGGATGAGCGTTTATCAACGGTGTCTGCCAGGCGCTTGATACGAGAAGCTAAGAGTAAGAAAGTCAAGTATGATGATGCTATAGCGGCTGCTATTATCCTGCAGTGCTATCTGGATGAGGATATTAAGTAGGGTGTTAATTCTAATTTCGACTGAGAAAAGCTCCTGCATATTAGTAGCGCACAGGTTTAATGCTTTGTATCGTGTCCTTACTGGGCGCGGAGTTATAACCGGTGGTGTGGATTGGATTCTCAGTTAAGGAGGTAGAGAGATGACACGGTGGTTGACTGTTAAAGAAGCCCGCGACTATTTGGAATTACCCACTGCAACTTACCTGGATAATTATGTAGCAGCGGGTGAGTTGACGGAGACGCGCAGGGGGGACAGTGTTGTGTTCTCACAAGAAGAATTGGACAGGTGGAAGAGTGAGAGAAACCTGTTCGCTCTGGATACGAGGGACTATAAAAAGTGCCTGCATTTTGCTGTGGGGAGCCTCTACAAATACTGTTCGGTAGCTGGTTGCGCCACCAGTAACTCTTCGGAGCTTGCCAAAGTCGTTGATAATTTTATGTTGCAGAAGCTGGGTGAAACTGCCTTTCAAAAATTTATGGATAAGAACTTCAAAATCTTCATCAATTTTGAGTTTAAGTTTCACGAAGAAGTCGTCAGTCAGGAAGTTACGGAGATTGCTTTACCGGGGAAATGGCTTCGTGTATATAATCCGCCGGAAAAGCTGAGACTTACCGTTAAGACAGTTGAGATGGGTAATTCTCGGCTTGTCATTCCTGAGTCTGAGGTGGAGCATCGGCGGCACCATCAATTGATTGATGTATACGTGATGGTGCGTGTAGGGTTGCCCCCTGACCACCTGTTTCGGGTTCTGGGAGAGAGTTCACGGTCAAGGCTTGGTATCAGAAGAGAAGAGACGGCCCTCCCTCGTTTTGAGTACCTTGAGGCAGATTCTGGTATTACAATAGAGGAAGAGGAAGTGCTAATTCCTCAGCTTGAGTCTATCCAGGCGGAAATCGTTGGATATACCTGGCTTAGCGAACTGCTTGAGTCCGGAGTTCAACCCGGTGTCCCGGAGCGAGGAGTACAGCCGGGCTATTACCTGCCTACCGGAAATCTCAGAAGGGGCGATTTAGAGTGGCGGAAACTGATTGAGCTATTGTAGCCTGAATTTGTTTGGAGCCTGTGTAGAACTGAAGTAAAGTAGAGCTAGAGAGGGTACTCTTTGTGACAACGGATTTGGCATTAGCGATAGGGGTAATGATAATCGCCGGTTATTTTGGCGGGCAGGTGGCGAAAAAGCTTAAACTCCCCAGAATTACCGGCTACATTGTCGTTGGGCTCTTGTTGAGTCCCTCCGTCCTGAATCTTGTACCGAGGGCTACGGTAGAGAGCTTAAATATAATTACCTCCGTTGCTTTAGGTATTATTGCCTATGCAATCGGTGGCAGTCTGCGCCTGCAGTCTATTAGGAAATTGGGCAGAAGTATTGCCTGGATAACGATTGTTCAGGCTTTAGCCGCCTGGCTTATCGTCACTCTGGGAGTGGTCTTTCTGGCCCCTCGTATCTTGGGTATCCCTCAAGTGACCGTTACTCAGTTTTACTTCCCGATGGCTTTTGTCATCGGGGCGATAGCATGTGCTACAGACCCGGCAACAATTTTGGCGGTAACGCGTGAATATAGGGCGAAAGGGCCATTAACCACAACCCTCTTGGCTTTGGTGGCAATTGATGATGCCGTTGCGGTCATTGCTTTTGCCATTGCTGTGGGAGTGGCCCAGCCGTTGGTGAGTGGTGCCGGTGGTGCCTCTCTTTATCAAATGTTGGGAGTTCCTTTTTTAGAGGTAATTGAGTCTATCGGAATAGGTACCGCCTTTGGCTTCGCTCTGGTTTACATAACCAAGCTGGTGAAGACACGTGCCCTGCTGTTACTCGTAGTTTTAGGGATGATTACGCTATGCACCGGCGTTACCAATCTACTGGGTGTTTCGTTAATTATGGCAAATATGGCCATTGGCTTTGTCGTAACGAATAGAGTGGACGAGGATGAGCCGTTTATTGTGGTTGAGGGGGTTGACGAGCTAGTCTTTGCTATATTCTTTGTACTGGCGGGGATGCATTTTGATTTTGACATCATGAAAGTTGTCGGCGTTATGGTGTTAGTGATATTTGCCACCAGATTTGCTGGTAAATATTACGGGGCGAGGGTTGGCGCTAAAATCTCTCATGCTCCGGACACAGTGAAAAAATATGCCGGATTTGCCCTACTGCCCCAGGCCGGGGTTGCTATGGGGCTGGCTCTCCTGGCGCGAAATGCACTTCCCGTCTTTGGTGACATAGTCTTGAATGCCACTCTTGCTGCGGTTATCATTAATCAGCTGGTCTCCCCGCCTCTGGTGAAGTACGGAATCTTCAAGGCTGGTGAAGCAGCGGGATCGGTCAAACCGGTACCTAAGGCTTAACGGGCAGTTAGTTTGAGCAGAAGTGGTAACGGCTAAATCCTGGCGGACTAATCGCCAACCGCGTCAACCCGTGCTCCCTTAGAGATAACCCAGGTTATGCCGGCTTCAATGTCCTCGTTTCTTCCCTCAATTTCCAGTGTTATCCGGCCCTTGTCTTGTGCTACGTCTACATTAGCCTGATAGATATTGGTTATCAGGTTGAATTGCTGGCTGATAGTATAGATAATGGGCTCAGAAAGTAGTTCCCTGGGAAAAATAATTGTCACCCGTCGCTTTGTCATTTTTTGCCTTCCCCAAACCTTTTTATTCAGTTTTGTTCTGATCTTGTAGAGATATCTGGCAGAGTTTTAGCTCACCCCAGAGACCCATATTGCTGTCGGCGATGATTACGGCTCCCTTTAGCCCCTCAATATGTTGAGCCATCTCAATCCCTCTGGTGATATCGCTCGGTTGTTCAACCAAGTTCCCGATGGCAGTGGCAGCAGCGTCAGCAAGGGTGGCTGATTTGGACAACACTATCACGGCGTCAGCCTTACCGTAACTCAGGGAATGTCCTACTGTTCCCGATGATGTGCAAATTCCTAGTGGGGTATCTGCCCCGTCAATTTCCAGGCCGATTTTGCCGGTCAACGGCGATTTACCGGCGTAAATTCCGATCAGCCTTTTCTTCAGGCTCTTTAAGTAAATATCGCCACCGTTTTCCACGATTATCTCTGGCGAAAAGGGTAGTAGTTCAGTGCCAACAAATTCAGCGATAGCGCCGGCTACTCCTGCCATGGGGCCGGTTCCAGTACTGCTGGCTGAGGCTGACATTACCTTTACGATGCTGGGAGCGTTACTGTTGACGTTTATGGGTTTAAGGGCGGTTGGGAAGTCAGGATGCCGCTCGATATACCTCTCCAGTATATCCCGGTATTTTGTCACCAGCTTGAAAGCTTTTCTTTTCAGGTTGGTTGAGGCGCGGATACACAAGTCCGTCTCTTTTACTACGATACTAAAAGAGATTAGGTCCCTATCTCTAATCCAGTGCCGGTAGGTTCTCGGCTGGTACATAAACTAGAAGTGGAGTTCCATCGCTCTCGGGGGGCAGGCCTTCAAACAAAGTCCGCAAGCCAGGCATTTCCTATCGTGAAAGCTAACCTTCCTGGTTACCGGGTTAAGTTCGAAGGCGCCGGAGGGACAAATAGTTATGCAGGCACCGCAGTGAGTACACCTTTCCTCATTGCGAGTAACATTTTGGCTAAGCGATTGTATTATGACTCCGGTTTCAGCTAGGTACCTGATGCCTTTGTCATAGTCTTCTTGTTTACCCTTGAGTTCTAATACCAACAGGCCTTCTTTGTCGGGAGTAACTGATGCCTTCAAGATATTGAAATCAAGGTCATAATGCTTGACCAATCGACTTATCATCGGCCGGTCTACCAAGCGTTTCGGAAAATGCAGGACTATTTTTCTTGATACCATCACTCAGACTACCCTACTGCCCACTATGTGAGAGTTTCCCCTTTCACTCTAATTAAACAATCGTTCATTGAGTTTGTCAACGTGGGGAGGTATCTGCATAAAGTGGATAATACTCTGTTGGCTCTATTTCCTGGCGGTAGTATTCTAAATGGTATTTGAAAAGACTGTTTTGACGTTATACAATGGGGGGTGAGTTACGATTGGTTTTCCTGGGAACACAGTTTGGACCTGTTCCAGGGAAGCAGGTGTGTTTACTTTGACTTGTGGGGGTGAGTTTGGCTAAAAAAGAGGAAGAGAAGCACGGACATAAGTTTACTAGGCACCAGCTTGCCCGGTGGCAGCAGCAGAAGAAGAGGCAGCATATTTTTCTCATCCTGGGGATTGGTGTTATTGCTGCCGTCGGTGGTGTTATCGGAGGTGGCTGGTACCGTGATGAGTACCGGCCGATGCAAGAGGTTGTGATTCAGGTAAACGATACCGAGTTTGATATGGGCTACTATGTTGACACACTTAAGATCAGCGGGAATTTGTATCAGCAGATCTACGGGCAGAGTCAGTCCCTCTTCTATATGCAGTCCGTGGCTAGTCAAGCGGTGACTGCTATTGAGCAGAGGGAGCTAATCCAGCAGGGGGCTATGGCATTAGGCATCGTGGTTAGTGATAGTGAGGTTAGTGATGAGCTTAAGAAGAATGACCCTCCTCTAGGTAACGACTTTCGGGACCTGGTCAGGGGTGATATGTTGAACAGGAGGTTGCTGGGCGAGCATTTTGAGCAAGAGGTGCCGCAATTTGCCGAGCAGAGACAGATTATGGCGATGTTTCTCGAGAGTGAGAGCCAGGCGGCTGCGGTTAGGGATAGGCTTGAGGCCGGCGAAGATTTTGCCGAACTGGCCGGCGAGCTTTCCCTGGAGAGCCTTACCGTGATGGGGGATGGTGAGGCCGGTTGGTACCTGCTGGGCATTCTGTCGGAAAAGCTGGGGCTTCCCGTACTTGAGGACTATGTCTTCGCTGCCGGAGTGGGAGTGAGCGGGCCGCTCTATGACGAGGCCAGGACCAAAGAGGCCGGCTACTGGCTGGTCAAGCTGGTAGATAGAGATGAGGATGAGCAGGGTGATCTGTTCAATATTCAGGTGATGCTGCTGGGTAGTGAAGAAGAGGCGCAGGATGTGATAGACCGGTTGGAGCCCGGGGTTGGTGAGGACTTTGCCGAAATAGCCAGCGAGCTTTCTCAGGATACTGCCTCGAAAGAAGACGGGGGTGATTTGGGCTGGCTTGACCCTGAAGAGATAGCTGCACCCCTTGGGGATTTCGTTCTGACGGCTGAACCGGGGGCATTGAGTGAGCCGATAAGGGATGATGCGGTTGTCACCAAGGGTGGCTACTGGCTGGTGGAGGTCCTGGGTATTGAGGACAGCAGGCAGATTTCGGAGAGTGACAGGGATTTCCTGAAGGGTAGGGCTCTGGATGAGTGGGTTTCTTCGCTGTGGGATGACTCGGAGAGTGTGGTGGAAAGCTACCTGGATGATGAAAAAATAGCATGGGCGATAGATAGGGCTATCGGTAGTTGAGCTAGAGCAAGAGGGGTATCGAGGTGATGAAAAAGGACAGCGTTGGGGTTGGTATACTGGGACTGGGGGTGATTGCCGGACAGGTTGCCCGGGTTTTGCGTGATAAGTCCGGGGTATTGGCTAGCCAGGTCGGCTGCCCCCTTGTCTTACGCAAGGTAAAGGTGTTGCCCGAGGACTTGAGCCGGCCGCAGGTAGAGGAGATAGGCCCTCATCTCTTTACTACCGACGCTGACGAGTTTTTTGCCGAGCCGGGGATAGATATAGTTGTCGAAGCCATCGGGGGTGAGCATCCGGCCCTGGAGTATTTGACCCGGGCGCTTGATCGGGGTAAGCATATCGTTACCTCCAACAAAGAGGTTATTGCCAAGCATGGGACTGAGCTTTTGGACCTGGCGGATAAGAACGGGGTGGCGCTGCGTTATGAAGCTAGCGTTGGTGGTGGTATCCCCTTAATTTCTCGTTTTAGGTATGACTTGGTGGCTAACCGGATAGAAGGTATCTATGCCATCATAAATGGGACGACCAATTATATCCTGACTCGAATGGCTAAAGAGGGTGCGGACTTCTCTTCGACTCTGGCTAAGGCTCAGGAGTTGGGCTATGCCGAAGCCAATCCGGAGAATGATATAGAGGGGATAGACGCTGCCTATAAGCTGGCTATTCTGGCCTCGCTGGCTTTTCACACCGAGGTCCGACCGGAGGATATCTATCGAGAAGGAATTTCCCGCTTATCCAGCCGTGATTTCCAGTATGCCCGGGAGTTCGGTTTCGCTATCAAGCTGCTGGCTATCGCTAAAGAGAGCGATGGAGTGATTGAGGTTCGGGTGCACCCGGTCTGCATCCCGGAAGATTCTCTTTTGGCCAAGGTCGATGGTGTCTATAATGCCGTCCTGGTTGAGGGTGACTTGGTTGGTAATGTTCTCTTCTTTGGACAGGGTGCCGGAGCGATGCCTACCTCTAGTGCTGTGATAGCTGATGTCGTCTCGGCGGCGCAGGATATCCTGCTCGGTATTGCCGGCGGTACCAGACGGGAGTTTGAGCCCGGTATGGTTATCAAACCCATGTCTGATATTGAGACCAGATATTATCTCCGGCTCAACATTGCCGACCGGTCTGGTGTCCTGGCCCAGATTGCTAAGGTCCTGGGCGACCGCCAGATCAGTATTTCCTCCGCTATCCAGAAGCTGGCTGACCGGGCAGCGCAGACCGCTGAAATCGTTATCATCACCCACCCTGCCCTGGAAAGGTTGATGCAGTCGGCGCTTGGGGACTTAACCCACCTATCCGGGGTTAAGGAAGTAAGTAACTTTGTTCGGGTAGAGGCCTTATCGTAGAGTAGTAATGAAAAACGGAGTCCTAGCTAGGTATAGAGATCTTCTTCCGGTTACCCCCGCTACGCCGCTTTTCTCATTAGGCGAGGGAGATACCCCGTTGGTCAGGTGTCCGGCTCTAGAGAATGAGACCGGTTGTGGGGAGCTCTATTTTAAGCTGGAGGGGTGCCAGCCTACCGGTTCCTTTAAGGACCGGGGTATGGTGGTAGCGGTAGCCAAGGCGATAGAGGCTGGTGGCAAGGCTATAATGTGTGCCTCTACCGGTAATACCAGCGCTTCGGCGGCTGCCTATGCTGCTTATCTCGGGATTGATGCTATCATTGTGGTACCCAAGGGCAAAATCACGATGGGTAAGCTGGCCCAGGCTGTTGTTTATGGGGCTAAGATAGTTGCCATTAAGGGAAATTTTGATCAGGCCCTGACTATCGTAAGAAGTCTGACCGATAGGCATCCGGTTACCCTGGTGAACTCGGTCAATCCCAACCGTATTGAGGGTCAGAAAACGGCCGCCTTTGAGATTATTGATAACCTGGGAGATGCGCCGGATTACCTTTTTATCCCGGTGGGTAATGCCGGGAATATTACTGCCTACTGGAAGGGTTTTGTGGAATATTTCGGTCAGGGTAAGGCGAAGGCTAGGCCTATGATGATGGGGTTCCAGGCTGAAGGTGCCGCTCCCATTGTTAGGGGATACCCTATTAAGGAGCCGCAGACTGTCGCTACCGCGATACGAATCGGTAACCCGGCGAGCTGGCAGAGGGCGGTGGCGGCCCGTGATGAGTCCGGGGGAATTATTGATATGGTCAGTGACGATGAAATCCTGGCCGCTTATCGGCTGATGGCAGCTAAGGGGGGCATCTTTGGTGAGCCGGCTTCGGCAGCTTCTCTGGCTGGTTTAATCAAGCTCTCTCGTTCTGGGACAGACTTCTCGCAAAAGAGGGTGGTTTGTGTGGTAACCGGCAGCGGCCTCAAGGACCCCGATAATGCCCTGAAAAGTGCTGAGCCTTTCCTTGAGTTGCCGGCTGACTTAGCGGCTGTGGAACAGGCTTTGGGTTGGGGTTAAAGTAAAGAGGATAGAATAATCAGGGAGGAAGGTAATGTTTGATTCAGATAAGATTAAGGCAGCGGTAACCTCAATTATTGAGGCTATGGGAGAGGACCCGCAGCGGGAGGGCTTGGTCGGTACCCCCCGTCGTGTCGCTGAGATGTATGCCGAGCTCTTCAAGGGACTGAACTCGGACCCCAAGGATGTACTAACGGTTAGCTTTGAAGAGGGATACCATGAAATGATAGTTCTCAAGGATATCCCCTTCTATTCTATGTGTGAGCATCACCTTCTGCCCTTTTATGGTCTGGCTCATATTGGCTA
>CAZYRA010000017.1:0-17148 GCA_964649385.1 uncultured Dehalococcoidales bacterium
AGTGTGTGAAGTTAAGAAGTAACTCCATCAGCTCTCTTTGACCGGCTGCGGGTTCCGTTTGAAGAGGTTGCTCCACTTTCCTTCCTCCCAGGCTACCAGCAGGTTAGGGGCAATGCAGACTGAGCTGAAGGTCCCGGCGATGACGCCGATGAGCATCACCACGGCAAAGTTTTGAATTGATGCACCGACAAAGAGGAGCAGGGCCAGGATGACAAACAGTGTAGTCAGACTGGTGTTCAAGGAGCGGCTTAGGGTTTCGACGAGGCTGTTATTAACTACCGTCTTAAAGTCAGCACTTACTTTCCGGCTTAAATTCTCCCGTATTCTATCAAAGACGACCACGGTGTTGTTGACACTGTAGCCGACGACAGCCAGAATACCGGTAATAAACATCAGGTTGATCTCCCAGCCGAACACACCGCCGAGAACGGCAAAAATTCCCAGTGCCACCAGGATATCGTGTCCCAAGGCTATTAAGGCGCAGGTGCCGTAGCGGAAGGGGTTTGGCATCCTGCGGAATGCCCAGGTGATATAGAGCAGTATCCCGACCGCGGCTACCGCGATGGCAATACCGGCATTGCGTGCCGTCTCAGAGGCTACCATCGGTGATACCGAGTAGAATTCTGATTCGGTGATTGCCCCAAATCTATCCTGTAGAGTATTCTCCAGTGTGGCTTTGCTTTCGCCGGAGATCTCTTCAGTGCGGATAAGAAAGCCGTCCTCACCGGTCTGTTGAATCAGGGCGCCGGGATAACCGGCGCTGGCCAGCTCTTCTTTCAAGTCGCTCTTGACTACCGTCTGTTCAAAGCTGACTGTCAGCATAGAGCCGCTGCTGAGCTCAATACCGGGTTTGAGCCCGAAGCTGGACAGAGAGATGATGCTGAAGAGAATAATTACCCCTGAAGCAACGAAGAACCAGAACCTTTTTCCTACAATATCAGTCATTTTCTTTCCCTGAATAGACGCTGAATAGTGAACTCTTTTGCGCCAGGCGAGTACCGGCTAATGTGCGCAGGAAGGTGCGGGTAACCACAACCGCACTGAACATACTTATCGCTACCCCGATAGCCAGAGTAGCGGCGAAGCCCATCACCGGAGCGCTGGCAATAATACTGCTGCCTAGCCAGTAGAGGATACCGCAGACAATGAAGGTGGTTATATTGCTGTCCCGGATTGCTGGCCAGGCCCGGCCGAAGCCGGTCTCAATGGCGGATGCCAGGGGCCGACCCAGCCGCAGTTCTTCTTTCATCCGTTCGAAGATAAGAACATTGGCATCTACCGCCATACCTATAGATAGCACAAAGCCGCCGATACCGGCCAGGCTGAGGGTGACTGGTATCAACTTAAATATCGCCAGCACTGATACCGCATAGAACAGTAAAGCACCGCTGGCGAGGGCTCCGGGCATGCGGTAGTAAATCATCATAAAGACCATAACCAGTATCAGCCCGATTAGCCCTGCTGTAAAGCTCATATCGACAAAGTCAGCACCCAGGATAGGGGAGACCGTTTGCTCATAAACGCGGGTCAGCGGCACCGGAATGCGGCCGGCATTGAGCTGTTTGGATAATCTCATAGCCTCGTCAAAGCTTAATCCTGTGATGACTCCGCTATCGCTAATTACGTCGTTGACAAAAGGCGCAATCGCTCTGTTGTCTTCTTCTGAACGGAGCGTGTCACCGCCTTCGAATATACCCAAGCGCTTTCCCAGCAGTTGCGTAGTGATTACTTCGGACAGTTTGCTCCCTTCTTCATTCCATTCAAACACTAGTTGTATTTTCCCGAAGTTATCCTGGGTTACATACGTGTTTTCTCTGAAGAAGGCGCTACTTAGCACTGTTTCTTTGCCATTAATCTCTGCTGCCGCCGATTTCCATCTACCCAGCTCGTTTTCCCATTTGGCCTCTTCTTCATCGGCGACTTGTTCTCCGAACTCTAATATAGCTGTACGCGAAAGACTTTCCTTTTCTTTGTCGGTAATACTGAGTCCAGGTAACTCGACTGCTATGCGGTTTTCCCCTAATTTTTGAATAACTGGCTCAGTCACTCCCAGTGGGTTGATTCGGTTGGCGAGAACGTCTATTACTCCATCAATAATACCGGATTCATCACCTGGCTCTACTTGAGACAGGTCAGCCTCATATACCAGGTGAACGCCACCCTGCAGGTCCAGCCCCAGGCGCACTCCCTTCTGGCCCAGCACCCCCCTGTCAAGGGGTACGACAACAAGTAGAGCCAGGGTGAAGAGAATACCGATTATTATGAGGGGAGTCCTGTTCTTCCTGATCATCCTTACCCCGCTTTATTCTCCAGGTGCTTTCGAATATAGGATAGTGCTTCCTCTCTGGTCTTGAACTCGCCTGAGGCATGGGCTTCGCATACCAGTTCCAGCAGATGCCCTATTCCGGGCCCGGGGCTGAGGCTAAAGATATTGATTAGGTCATTACCATTAATCAGCCTGGGTGGGGAGACCAGAGTCTCCTGCTCGGAACGTTTGGTCAGGACATAGTCTACTATCCGGTTGTGCTCCCGCCACCCATCTGGGCTGAGGAGGGAGCCTCTGGTGGCTAAGTGGTCAGCCAGGCTCAGGAATAGTATATCGATACCGGCATCGCCGGTATCACGGAAGTAGCGGTAGATAGCCCGTTGCGTAGGGAGGACACCGCTCTGGCTCATCTGGGTCGGTCTCATGTGGTGCTCTACCATAGTCTCTACCAGCTTTATCTCCTTATTGCTGAATCTCAGCCTCTCCAGAATACTATTACTGGTTGCCGCTCCTTCCTTGGCGTGTCCCAGAAAACGCATTCGGCTACTGCAATCAATAGCTTTAGTCTGCGGCTTAGCGATGTCATGAAGAAGTGCCGCCAGCTTGAGCATCAGCCTCCTGGTGCTGCC
The DNA here is from genome assembly GCA_964649385.1 of uncultured Dehalococcoidales bacterium. Lineage (GTDB taxonomy): Bacteria > Chloroflexota > Dehalococcoidia > Dehalococcoidales > UBA5760 > UBA5760. Next base: position 2,896 of record CAZYRA010000017.1, read on the forward strand.
GCTGCTTACCTCGGTGTTGAAGTGCTCGTCTAGTTCCACTGACCAGGGAACCATGGTCATAGTTTCCCTGTCGGCATACTCCCAGCTTCCCTGACGGAGTAGGAAATCAACGGCGGCTACTGTCTTGAGGGAATGGTCAAAGACATTCCAGAAGTGTTCTATGGGCTGTTCAACCCCCTTTTCCAGGGCCAACTCCGGGACTATGGCAGTTAGCAGCCCCAGCCTATCAAGGTGGGGTAGCCCCGCTTCGGCCTGGGGAACAGCCAGAAGCAGGAGCAACTCTTCCCTTACCCGTTCACTGGCGATGCCGGTGATAAGATGGCAGTAGCGTTGCATCAGTGCCTCAGTCTCACCGTCAATAGTAAAACCGAGCTCGTAAGACAGGCGTACCGCCCTTAGCAGGCGGGCGGCGTCTGACTCAAATGCGGTCTGGGTAACTGCTCTGATAATACCCTGCTGAAGGTCACGCTGACCCTGAAACGGGTCGATAATGGTGAAACCGGTATGCTTCTTTTCTAACTGGCTGAGTTCAATCGCCATGGCATTTATGGTGAAATCACGCCGCCCTAAGTCTTCTTCAATGCTGCCCGCAAACGTGGAAAAATCAAGCTCACACTGCTCACTGGCATTACCTGTCAGGACTACCCTGCCTATCCTGTTTACCGTATCCATCGGTATATATTTAGCATCGAGAGCGATGGCTACCCTACGGGCAATCTCCAGGGCGTCGGCGGCTACAGCAATGTCAATATCAGCCGTGTTCCTCTTGAGCAGCATATCACGGACAAAACCACCAACGATGTAGGACGGAATCTTTTGCTCGGCAAGGAAACGGCTCAACCTGGTGAGTAGTGGTGAGACTATGGGCTCAATCAACCTGTCGAAAAAGCCTCTGGGAGCTTTTCTAGCAGCGTTCATCTCGCCATCAGTGCTTCTAATCTCCGCTAACAATTGCATTCCTAATGTAAGTAGGTCAGCCCTCAGCCTTTCCTGTTTCTTTCCCGTATCTAAGGACTAACTATACTATACGAGCCGTTCCTTTAGCAAGGCGAATCAGCGATGTTTTATTGACCTCAAGCAAGCCCTACCGGGTCAATATCGATTGTCCAGCCCTTTGGTATCGGTATTTCAGAAAGGAAGGTAGACGGTTCGGCGCCGCGAAGTATGAGTTGCCAGCGGAACCGCCCTCGTAATCTATAGAGAAATGCCGGTGCCGGTCCGATCAGACTGAGGTTATCTATCCCTTTTGTCTCTATTTCACCGGTTAGCCGGTGCTTAATTCTTTCTGCCTCCCGCTGGCAGAGGGTGTCGTTAGTGTGGCTATAGGTAAGACGGGCCAGCCGTGTGAAGGGGGGGTTGTGAAGCTGGCGCCGGTAGTTGATTTCCTGTTCGTAGAAGAGGGTATAATCGTACTTGGCTGCTGCCTGAATGGCGTAGTGTTCGGGGCAGTAGGTCTGAATGATAACCTTCCCTCCTGAAGTACCTCGTCCGGCTCTCCCCATCACCTGAGACAGCAGTTGAAAGGTCCTTTCTCCGGCGCGGAAGTCAGGCAGGTTCAGACTGAGGTCCGCATTAACTATCCCGACCAGTGTGACCAGGGGCAGGTGTAACCCCTTGGCAATCATCTGCGTACCGATGAGGATATCAGCGCCGTGGCTGCGGAAGCGGTCTAGTATATCCTGATGAGAGCCTTTTCCCCTGGTGGTATCACTGTCCCAGCGTAGTAATCTGGCCTGGGGAAAGCTGAGGCTGGCTTCCCGTTCCAGTTTTTCGGTGCCGGTGCCCAGAAACTTTATGCGGTGGCTTGAGCACTGGGGACAAATATGGGGGACAGATTCTCTGTAATTACACTGGTGGCAGACCAAGGCATCCTCGGTGAAGTGATAGGTGAGGGTAACCGCACATCGCCGGCAGCAGAGAACAAATCCGCAGTTGCGGCACTGGACAAAGGTGGCCCCTCCTCTCCGGTTAAGAAACAGGATTACCTGCTCCTTGCTGGCGACGGCCCTAGTTGTAGCCTGGGACAGGGAGCGGCTGAAGATGCTCCGGTTCCCTGACTTAAGCTCACCCCTTAAGTCTATTACTTCTACGCTGGGCATCGGGGAACCCTGCTTGGGGACAACCCGCTCGGGCAGCTGGAGCAGCCGGTAGTCCCCTTTTAGGGTATGGTAGAAGGTCTCAACATCCGGGGTGGCGCTGCCCAGGATAACCACTGCACCGGTCAGTTCGGCCAACTTTATCGCTACATCACGGGCTTGGTAGCGGGGTGACGTGTCGTGCTGTTTATAGGTCCACTCATGCTCCTCATCAATGATAATAAGGCCCAGGTCAGGTTGGGGGGCGAAGATGGCGCTTCTGGAGCCGATAACCACATCAACCTTGCCATTTCTTATCTGGTGCCACTCGTCAAATTGTTCACCCAGGGAGAGCTTGCTGTGCAGGACGGCCACCCGGTAGGGGAAACGGGAGGCAAAGCGCTCTATTGTTTGAGGAGTGAGCGCAATTTCGGGGACTAGAACGATGCCCCGCCTGCCCTGCTTCACTGCCTCGGCAAGGGCTTGCAGGTAAACCTCGGTCTTGCCGCTTCCGGTAACCCCGTGGAGTAGAAAAACATCCGCATGGGGACGGTCCGCTACCGTCTGGAGCAGGCTTGATCTGATAGCTGCTGAGGCTGATTCTTGATGGCTGGTGAGGGTCAGTGGTTGTGATGGAATAATATTGTGGTGATGCAAGGGCTTGCGTCTTACCTCAATCTCTTGGAGTTCGGCAAGACCCTTATTGATTAAGGTTTGGACTACCGAAGTCGAGCAGTTCCCCTTTTTTCTCACTTCAGCAAGGGGCATCGGCTGGGACGTCCCGGAGAGAAATTCGAGGAGCCCGGCCTGCTGTTTCGCCCTTGTCTCCTGCCGCAGCCTGGATGCTTCCCTGAGGGCTTCACCAGGGGTAATTAGCAGGTGCAGGTGGCGAACCTTTTTGGGTCTTACCTTGGCCCTTTCCAGTTGATGGTTCCTGGTTAGCAGCCCATGGTTAACTAGCTGGGAGGTGATGAGTCTGGCTTTCTTGGCGCCCAGCGCTTTTTCTATCTCCCTGAAGTCAACTCTGCCCTTGCTCTGGATGAGATTAAGCAGGTGTTTCTGCTCTTCGGTTAGCTCTGAAGAGGTGTTGCCTTTGTCAGCGGCTGGCGTGGTAGAGATATAGGTGAGCGTTTTTCGCTTAAATCCCGGGGGTAGCATCGGGGCCAGGGCGTTGAAGAGGGGCGATAGGTAATACCCGCTTATCCAGCGGGCCAGGGATATCTGGGGTTGGGACAGCAGTGGGGAGTGCTCAATAACACCGGCTATTTCCCGTGTCTCCTCCACAGCAGGATAATCGGTCAACTCCAGGACAATGCCCTGAAGCAGCTTGCTGCCAAAGGGAACCCATACTGCCTGCCCGACCTCAATATTCAGGTCAGAGGGGATGGTATAACTAAACGTTCCGCGCTGAGCCGCTGGAGAGTTAACACTAACCTCGGCATATCTCATCCCTTGCTCCGGCAAAGTAGCTCCGGGTTAGTTCCCTACCCGTTTTTCCTCTTTGTCTACCCGCTTTTCCTTGAGGCGGGCCGCCTTACCGCTGCGCCCTCGCAGGTAATAAAGCTTAGCCCGGCGTACCTTTCCGTGCTGCATCACTTCTACTTTCTCCACAAGTGGTGACTGAAACAGGAAAGTGCGCTCGACACCGATGCCGTGGCTGACACGTCTTACCATGAAGTTTCCGCCGTCGACGCCATGCCGAATCTTAATTACTACTCCCTGGAATACCTGGATGCGTTCCTTATCTCCTTCGATAACCTTAATGCTGACCTTTACCGTGTCGCCTGGCGCTAGAGTCGGGATATTGGGATTTACTTTGACCTCGATTAGTTGAGCGATGTTCATTTCTTAAGACCTCTCGTGTTTTTGAATTTCTCCGTTTATGTCCCTGCTGGTAGACTATGATTTCTTCATTCTATCTACCAGTGTTCTTTCCTCCACACCCAGGCTGGCTTTGTCCAGTAGTTCCGGACGGCGTGCTAGCGTGCGTAGAATAGATTGCTGGCGTCGCCAATCGGCTATTTGGGCGTGGTTTCCCGATAGCAGAACCTCGGGTACTGACCAGCCCTGGTATACTTCGGGCCGGGTATATTGTGGGTATTCCAGCAGTCCGGTAGCGTGAGAGTCATCTCGCGCCGATTCTTCTGAGCCAAGTACCCCTGGCAGTAGCCTGACTACGACGTCTGCTAATACCATCGCTGCCAGTTCACCGCCGCTGAGTACGTAATCACCGATACTGATCTCGTCAGTGACCAAGTGTTCCCGTACCCGCTCATCAATGCCTTCATAGCGTCCACAGATGAAAACTAGATGACTGTGCCCCGATAGCTCCCCAGCGATTTTCTGGCAGAAAAGGCGACCTTGCGGCGTAAGCAGAATAACTGGTAGCTCTTCCCTGCCGCCTTGCTTGGGGTATGCTTCTGATTTTATTGACTCTACCGCTTCAAAAACGGGTTCGGCCTTAATTACCATACCTACTCCCCCACCATAAGTATAATCATCAACGGTGTGGTGTTTATCATGAGTATAGTCTCGAATGTTATGGATATTTACCGTGACGAGCTTTTTATCAACCGCTCGCTGGAAGATACTCTCACTAAAGGGCCCCTGGAACATCTGAGGAAACAGGGTCAAGATATCAATTCGCACTTGCTTAAGCCTCGCTGCCTGGGACTTTATGCTCAGTTACCTCACCTTTGATAATCTCTATGGCGTGAGGAATAACCGGTATTATTACCTCAAGGCATTCCCTGACTGCCCTGGGGCTGCCGGGCAGGTTGATAATAAGGCATCTCCCCCTAACACCGGCCGCAGCTCTACTTAATATAGCCGATGGTGTTATCTTAAACGTCTCGGCTCTCATTGCCTCGGTAATGCCGGGCACAATCTTATCTACTACGGAAAGGGTTGCTTCCGGGGTGACATCACGTTGAGCCAGTCCGGTACCACCGGTAGTTAGAATAATGTCTACACTGCCCCCATCCGCCCACTCGATAAGCTTACTGGCAATGACACCCGCCTCATCAGGGACAATCTCATACTTGATGACGTGATGGTCCAGTGATGACAGACTATCCCTGATTACCTGGCTGCTCTTGTCCTGACGCTGACCCTGCCAGCCCTTATCACTAACGGTAATAATCCCTGTGTTAAGCATAATGCTATCCTGAAGCATTTCATTTTACCACATCTAAGGCAGATAACAAAATTAGCTATTTTTCAAAATTTAACGAAGAGGGTATTGACAAGAGTAGCTCCTTATGGTATATAATGGTAAATTATGGTGGAGGATGGTGAATTAGGGGAGAAATGTTTTTCGGTGAGTTTGAGTATCGGATTGACGAGAAGGGTAGGATACCTGTCCCGCCCAAGTTCCGTAGTGAGCTAAGAGAGGGAGTGGTACTAACCCCGGGTCTAGAGAAATGCGTCATTGCCTACCCTCTGTCGGAATGGAAAAAACTGGCTGAGACTCTCACTACCGGTTCAATTACCCCCAGTAAATTAAGGAAGCTAAATCGTGCTATCTTTGCCACTGCCTTCAGTCTTAATCTTGATGGGCAGGGCAGGGTAGCCTTACCTCATCAACTGCGAGAACATGCCGCTATTAGCGATGAAGCAGTTATCACCGGGGCCAACAATTATTTTGAGCTGTGGAATAAAGAGCGGTGGGAGGAAGAAAGGAATATTAGTCAGGAGCAAGCCTGGCAGATTATAGAAAGCCTGGAGAAACGCTGTTGAATCTAAACATGTCAGCACTTACACATACCCCGGTCTTACTTGACGAGGCTGTTAGTGCGCTGGCGGTTCAGCCGGGGGGGCGTTATATTGACTGTACCCTGGGAGGTGGGGGGCACGCCGCTACTATCTTGGAACGTAGTGCACCCGGTGGACAGCTTCTGGGTATTGACGCTGATCCCGAAGCGATAAAGGCAGCCAGTGTCAGACTCGCGGCCCATCGTAATTCAATTCTCCTGATTAACGCTAACTTTGTTAAGTTACAGGCTGTCTGCCTTGAGTATGATTTCCAGCCGGTGCACGGTATTCTGTTTGACCTCGGAATTTCTTCACTTCAGCTCAATAGCGCGAGCCGTGGTTTTAGTTTCCAGCATGATGCGCCTCTGGATATGCGCTTCAGTCCCGACCAGGAGGTTACCGTTGACGATATCATTAACCGGTACTCCGAGGCTGAAATTGCTCATATCATCAGAACCTACGGTGAGGAAGGTCATAGCCATCGCATAGCTCGTTATATTGTGAGGGGACGTCCTGTAAAGACTACCCTGGAGCTTGCCCGGATAATAGAGCAGGCTGTCGGCGGCAGGAAGGGTAGAATTCACCCGGCTACCAAGACTTTTCAGGCGCTGCGTATAGCGGTTAACCATGAGCTTGAGAACCTTGAGTCAGCGCTAAAGCAGGCGGTTGACCTTCTCGGGTATGGCGGCCGGTTGGTCGTCATCAGCTATCACTCTCTTGAGGACCGTATCGTGAAACAGTTCATGCAGAGGGAGGCAAAGGGCTGTATTTGCCCTCCTAGCCTGCCTGCCTGCGTTTGTGGGCATACTGCCTGTCTGAGGGTATTAAATAAGAGGGTTATTACTCCTTCTCCCCAGGAAGTTCAGCTTAATCCGCGTAGCCGTAGCGCTAGGTTAAGGGCTGCTGAGTGCACTACGCTCGGTGGTGGATACTACGAGGCATCAGAAAGGTTAGGCTGGCTGGTCGGGGATAATGCTAACGGATGGAGAAAGCCGGCGTTGCTGGCAAAGCTGCGAATGACATATCTGGCATCTTAGATTGCATAATATACACTTTACCGCTGTGCTAAGGGGGTATGGAAAATGTGAAAATGATAATAAATGGCAGGAATAAAAAAGCGAAAAAGGGAGGTGACAGATGAAAAGGCAGGCTACTTTAACCTCAATTGATGTTGGTACTACCAAGGTATGCACCATTATCTCTGAAGTAAACGAAGGGGGAGGTATTCGGGTTGTCGGGGTGGGTATTACTCCATCTAAGGGGCTGCATAAGGGATTGGTGGTCAATATTAATGAGGCCAGAGAGTCAATTCGTGAGTCGGTGAGAATAGCAGAACAGTCCAGCGGCTACAAGGTGGAATCAGCCTATATCGGAGTGACAGGCAGGCATGTCAGTTCAGTGAATAATCGGGGAGTGGTGGCGATTACCCGTAACGACCGCCTGGTGCGCCGGGATGACCTGAAACGGGTACTTGCCCAGTCTCAGAGTATCAAGGTGCCCAGTGAGAGAAGACTGCTCCACGTTATTCCCCGGGGTTACGCCGTTGATGGACAGGTAGGGATTAAGAACCCGGTAGGGATGCATGGCTTCCGGCTGGATGTGGAGACCCATATTATTACCGCTGCCATAACCTCAGTCCAGAATCTGGTAAAGTGTATTCGTGGTATTGGCATAGACATTGATGACCTGATTCTTGAGCCATTAGCCAGTAGTGAAGCCATCTTGACCGAGGACGAAAAGCAGGTAGGTGTTATACTGGCTGATATCGGTGGTGGGACTACTGATATTGCTGTCTTCAAGGAAGGTAGTATTTGGCATACTGCTATCCTGCCGGTGGCCGGTTATCAACTTACCAGGGATGTTGCCATTGGCTTGGGGCTGCCGTTTGATGTGGCTGAGGAGATGAAGAAACGCTATGGCAGTGTTTTGCCGGTATATGAAGCTCAGTCCGATACTGCCAGCGCTATATCGGCCGATGGACATGGTGTTTCCTACCAGGACCTCTGTGATATTGTCAGGGCTCGGGTCGAGGAAATTATGCGACTCATACTGCTTGAGATGCCGCGTTCTGATTATGAGTCACTGGTTCCTGCTGGCCTGGTCCTTACTGGTGGTAGTGCTAACCTTTCCGGCATCGAAGTGCTGGGGCGCGATATACTACGGCTGCCGGTAAGGGTTGGCGTACCTGTGGGACTGTCTGGTATTACCGATGTCCTGCGCGACCCTGCTCATGCCACCAGCGTTGGCTTGCTGCTCTGGGGAGGGAAGCACGAAGGAAAGCGGATATGGAAAACACAGGGGCCTTTCCGACGGTTTGTCTCTCGTATGAGGAAACTTTTCCGTTAAATAGGTGACAAAGAAAATTAATGGTATTGAAAGGAGGAGGAGATGGCAAAGACAAGTTTTGTTGCTAACCCGGCTAAGATTAAGGTTATCGGCTTGGGTGGTGGCGGCTGTAATGCGATAAGCCGTATGGTACAGGAGGAAATCCGGGGCGTAGAGTTTATCGTTATGAATACCGATGCTCAAGCCTTGGCTATTGCCGAGGCTCCACTGCGTGTTCAGCTTGGCGAGAAGTCTACCAAAGGGCTGGGTGTCGGTGGCGACCACAATTTTGGACAAAAGGCGGCAGAGGAGAACCGCGATGAAATCAAGGAAATTGTCTCCGGTGCGGATATGGTGTTTATCACCTGCGGTATGGGGGGTGGCACCGGTACCGGTGCGGCTCCTGTCATTGCCGAGATAGCCAAACAGAGCGGTGCCCTTACAATTGCTGTGGTTACCAAGCCGTTTGCTTTTGAGGGGAACCGTCGCTGTCAGGTGGCTGATGATGGCATTACCAACCTGCTGGGTAAGGTTGATACCCTGATTATTATTCCCAATGATCGCCTGCTCAGTCTCTGTGATCAGAAGACGGGGGTTGATAATGCCTTTAAGCTGGCTGATGATGTCTTGAGACACGGTGTTCAAGCGATATCTGAGGTTATCACTGTACCTGGAATGATTAACCTTGATTTTGCCGATGTCAAGGCGATCATGAAGGACGCTGGCCCTGCCTGGATGTCTATCGGTGTCGCTTCAGGTAAGAACCGGGCGGTAGAGGCGGCTAAAGAAGCCCTGTCCAGTCCCCTGTTAGATGTCTCTGTTCTCGGGTCAAAGGGAGTGTTGTTTAATGTTGTCGGTAGCAACAGCCTCACCCTGTTTGAGGTCAATGAAGCGGCGGCGGCAATTCAGGAGGCGGTAGACCCTGAGGCTAACATTATTTTTGGTGTGGCTAATGATCCCGCTATGAATGACGAGGTCAGGATTACCTTGATTGCTACCGGGTTTGCCTCTAAGACAGGGATGGCTAATACAGGTCAGGATGGTGATGAGCTTACGCAACTGCTAAAGGGCTTAAAGAGCGAAGAGGAGATGGACGTACCCTCTTTCCTGCGCCGTCCCCTGTTCAGCCATCGGCGTCAGGCAGTAACCCCATCCCAAAAAATCGCAAGCGGCCCTTCCTATACTCCGCTTAGGGAAGGCTCTCGGGGAAGTTACTAAACCGAATATATGTAGTCTCTTGAGGAAGCCTCGAGATCAGTGTAAGGCTGTGGGTGCTCTGTTGCCCGCAGCCTTCTTGGTCTCCTGAGTCTATTTTCCCTGGTAGCGGCGGTGGGCTGCTAGTTAGTGTTAGGTAGACCTTATCTCTTCGCGCATAAATTTGTAGTATGAGATGGCGAAGAGCATTGTGGTTATGGCGATGAAGGTTACCAGGTGGGGCCATATAGTAAGCAGGCTCTGGCCCAGCGGTAGGGTGCTGGAGACAAGTCCGGCCCCGGCGGATTGCTGCAGTTGCAGTATTTCAGACGCTGTCCTTGCTCCTGGGGCAAGGATTACGGTAGTCGCTTCCTGGAAGAGGAAAATTGGTGAGGCGCGCGAGGCTGTGATTTGAATTCCGATGTTCCGGAATATTTCCTGTGTTGCTGACGTTTGGTCAATCGGTACCAGCGTGTTGGCAATGAAGGTGGATATCATAAGCATAAAGACGAGAAAGAATATCCAGACGGCTATTGCGGCCAGTGCTGAGGTAGCCACCCGCTGCAGGAAGGTGGAGAAGAGCATGGACAGGCCCAACCAGAATGCTCCGTACAGTGTACCCAGTACGATGAATAAAAACAACCGGAAGGCTTCTTCCGAGCTTGGGGGTACTCCGATCATGTTCAGTCCCAGTCCGGATATAAGCAGTATAATGCTCGTCAGCATTATGGCGATGGTAGCTATGCCGGCGAAGAATTTGCCGTTGAAGACGGTATCTCTATAGATAGGTTGCGAGAGGAGTCGGCTCAGCGTGCCGTTATTCTTTTCACCGTTGATGGCGTCAAAACCGAGGGCTATGCCTATTACTGGTATCAGAAATGCTGAGACGAAGTAGAGGAAGGATTGCGAACCCTGTCCGGAGGTGGTAAAGAGCCTGAGAAAGACAAATTGGGTAGCCCCGAGTTGAGTGGTGGAGCTTAGCTCGGCGCGAATATTTTGCAGTGCCCCCGAAGGTCCGTAAATGGCGAATACTGCCGTCAACAGCACCACGCCAAAAAGTATGATTCCTCTCCAACTGATGAAATAGTCAGCCAGTTCTTTATTGAATACTGTCAGTAGTCCTCGCATGCTAGGCCTCTTTAAAGTATTTTAGGTAAATGTCCTCCAGAGCATAGCTCTGTATTTTCATCTCTACCAGCAGACCGTCTGCTTCTACAATTGCCTTGGCTATCTGGGGTCTTAGGTCTTTCGAGCAGCCTATAAGCAGCTTGTCCTCCGTCTTGTCCATACTGAGGACGCCTTTAATCCGCTTGACAGCATCAATGATTCCTTGTGTAGTTTCAGTCAACTTAATCTCAATCTTGAACTGGCTGCTGTCGAGGCTATCCTTACCCAACTGGTCCGGTGAGCCCTTGACCAGCAGCTGTCCCTGGACCATTATCCCTATCTGGTTGCAGATTCGCTGCACCTGGTGCAGTTGATGAGATGACATAATAACGGTCATCTTTCTCTCTCTGGCTATCTCGGCAATCAGGTCGAGCAACTGGTTGATGCCCTCGGGGTCAATGCCAGAGGTGGGCTCATCCAGGATGGCGATCCGGGGCGTTTTAATCAATATATCAGCAAGGGCGAGACGCTGCTTCATCCCTTTGGAAAACTCACCCACAACCTGCTCGGCCTTGTCAGCGAGGCCAACGATGTCTAGTGTCTCGGAGACCCTTTTTTTTACAATCTCTTCGGGAAGATTGTTCAACCTGGCTATGTAGGCGAGGTTATAGGCTGCAGTTAGATTTTCGTAGAAGCCCACCTTTTCCGGGACATAGCCGGAGACGCTCTTGACCTTCAGCGGCTCCCGGGTAGAGTTATGCCCGGCGACATAGACTGAACCGGAGGTCGGCTCGGTGAGCCCGAGCAGCATCAATATCGTTGTCGTTTTGCCGGCGCCGTTAGGGCCGAGGAAACCAAAAAGGTCTCCCTCTTCTATATGAAGGTTTAGATTATCGACAGCAGTAGTGCCGTCATAGATTTTGGTCAGGTCCTTTGTCTCTACCATCAGCTTCTTGGCCAATTTACTCACCGTTTGCCTAATCGCCTGAACCAGATTATCAAGCCGGTGATAACTCCGGCCGCGATGCCGATACCGATGCTTCCCCAGGCGGTGGATGTTAGTACGGCTACCCTGAGTTCCAGGCCGCTGTCAGACTTTTCACTGGTGGCTTTCAGGATAACGGGATAGTCGCCAGCTTCCGTACCGCTGGGTGGTTTGATTGCCACATCTATCTCCTGTGAAAGACCTGGTTCCAGGGTATCCAGGTTGCTCGGAGTGAAGGTGATCTCCCAGCCCTCCGGTTTTTCTGATGATAGGGTGATGTCCTCCAGGTCTCCGCTCGCTGAGTTCATTATCATGATTGACATATGATTGTCCTCACCGGCTTTCGCCTGAATTCCGGTCCGTTCGGTGGGGACAGACATACTCAGCCTGTATCTAAGGACTGGTTCAACTATTACTGCCTTGAGGTCAATGCTGCCCTGCAGATTGCCTGAAGCTACCTCAAAGGTAAAGGTATACTCACCCGGTTCGGGTAGATTGCCTACTGGCCAGACTTCAACGATGAGTTTTTCGGACATGTTTTGTGGTTCCGGTTCGAAGGCTGATATCGCGTTCTCTGGGGTGGTCGACTTGGGTGTCCCGTTCCATCCCAGGGGTAGGGTGAGGTTGAGGTCGAATGTCCTGCGTTCCTTAATCCGGTAGTCAACGGTAACCTCAAAATTAAAGCTGGCGCCGGCCGTGTTCTCCAGGACAGGGAACTGGGCAGAGAGTTCCATGCGCTCTTCAGGAGTAGGTTGCTCCTCGCTTGGTGGCAGTGTGAAAGAGCTGTTGCTGCTTTCCTGGGCGGCGAGGGCAACCCGGTCTCCGAATAAGCCACCAAGTATTGTGCAGAGTAAAGCTAGGCAAAGAAGATAACAAACTCCTCTAAATTTAAGCACGGCTCATCCCCTCACTAGAATTATTAGCTCCCCCGGTAACCTCCTGGTATTTCCCGGGAAGAATAGGCACTCTCTTTTGGTAATTACCTCTATATTGAATTACTGTAAAATTCGTTAGATTATAGCCTGTTCAGGGGAATAAATCAAATCTACCTATATGGGGCTATCGGGCGGCTTCCTCATAATTCCCGGTGCTTACTAGCCAATTAAGCCTTAGAGCTATTATACTTTGAATAGGAGTTTCATTGCCAGGACTGGTGACCACCGCAGATATGGTCCAGTGTCCTGGTAATGTCTGTCCATTGGCTGGATTAGTGCGAACAGGGAGAGAAGGATGCTTCAACTGGTAATTATTGCCGCCTATTTTGTAGTTGTGATTGCTATCGGTGTAATGAGCAGGGGGAGAGCGAGGGGGGTTGATGATTTCCTGGTTGCCGGTAGAAAGGGGTCCCCCCTGCTCATTACTGGCTCTCTACTGGCTACCATTGTTGGCGGCTCGGCAACTATTGGCATGGCCGGGTTGGGTTTTGTCCGTGGTCTAACCGGGGCTTGGTGGTTGCTGGTAGGCAGCATCGGTCTGGTGGTCTCCGGCATTTTCTTCGCCGGAAAGGTGAGGGGGTTTGGACTCTATACCCTCCCCGAGATGGTGGAGAAGCAATATGACAGTCGGGTTGGCATGGCTGCTTCATTCCTTATTGTCATCGCCTGGGTGGGTGTCCTGGCTGCCCAGATTATAGCTTCAGGGAAGATATTGGGTATTCTGGGGGTGGCTGCTCCTGCCCTGTGGATGGTGGTCTTTACCATTGTCTTTATCGTTTACGCCGTTCTTGGCGGTCAGCAGGCTATCATTCGGACCGATATCGTACAGATAGGAATAGTGCTGACTGGGATATTTGTTTGCCTGGCGCTGGTACTGTCGCGGCTGGGGGGTTGGACCGGGTTGGCCAGTTCCCTACCCCCGGATCGTTTCGCCTTCCCCGTTAGCTCCCAGTTTGGTGGTGGTGATCTCGCCTCACTCCTTTTGCTGGTGGGCTTAACCTATCTTGTCGGGCCTGATATCTATTCCAGGCTGTTCTGTGCCAGGGATACTGGGACAGCCAGGGTATCGGTACTCTGGACCGCCTTGATTATCGTCCCGGTTGCTTTCGCCATTACAACGATTGGTATGGGGGCTTCGGTACTGTTTCCCCAGATTGTCTCCCCGGAGCAGGCCTTCCCTGTGATAATAAATGAGGTGTTGCCACCCTTTATCGGTGGAATTGTGCTGGCTGCCCTGCTTGGTGCGGTGATGTCCTCGGCTGATACCATTCTCTTCAGCGCCAGTACGATACTGGCTGTGGATATAATCGGTCGTTTCCGACCGCTCACTCAGGCAAAGACCCTGTTCTACTCTCGCTGGGCGGTTGTGGTCTTGGGGGTAGTTGCTTTGCTGCTGGCCCTAGCTCTAAGGGGAGTGATAAATGCTCTCCTTTTTGCCTATACGGTATATACCGCAGGGTTGATTGTACCGGTAATCGCTGGCTTCTACAGGGATAGATTGAAGGTAACCTCCCGGGGAGCACTGGCGGCGCTTATAGGTGGTGGGTCGGCGGCGCTTGCCAGTAGAATACTTGACATAAAGTATCTAGACCTGGGCAGTCTGGCAATCAGCGCCTCGCTGCTTTTTATCGTGAGTCGTATTGATAATTGGCATAAAACGGCTTGACGGCTGACATGGCATCTAGTAGAATTTCTTCTAGTGGGCGGTTAGCTCAGTTGGTCAGAGCGCTGCGTTGACATCGCAGAGGTCAGTGGTTCAAGTCCACTATCGCCCACCATTGTGGACAATAGCAGGAACTACTACGCTCTCCATATTTACGGAAACGACTGAAACGGTAATAGTACAAGTAACAGTCATCTCTCTTCCTGCAATTCTCAC
>CAZYRA010000018.1:0-16890 GCA_964649385.1 uncultured Dehalococcoidales bacterium
TGCTTGGAATGTCTGCAGTAAGGAGTGGGTAATTCGCCAGTACGACCATGAGGTGCAGGGGGCCAGTATTCTCAAACCCCTGGTGGGCAAAGATAACGACGGCCCGGGTGATGCAGCGATTATCCAACCGATACTAGACTCGGAAAAAGGCGCCATCGTCTCCTGCGGGATAAATCCGAGGTACGGAGAGATAGACCCATACTGGATGGCAGCCTCAGCCATTGACGAAGCCTTACGGCAGATTATCGCCGTGGGGGGGAACCTATCCCGGGTAGCACTGCTGGACAACTTCTGCTGGGGTAATGTCCAGCAACCGGATATCCTCGGCGCCCTGGTCAGGGCAGCCCAGGCCTGCTACGATATGGCTATCATCTACGAGACCCCTTTTATCTCCGGTAAGGACAGCCTCTATAACGAGTTTGAAGATGCGGGCAAGGTTATCTCTATCCCCCACACCCTGCTCATCTCGGCAATCGGCGTTATGGATGATGTCAATCGAGCCGTATCAATGGACTTTAAAAAGGCCGGCAACCTGATTTACGTTGTCGGCGCCACCTGGAACGAGCTGGGCGGCTCGGAATACTTGAGGACTTATGAACTTACCGGAAATAGCGTGCCCCGGGTGAGGCCGCATCAGGCGAAATGGCTGATGGAGCAGCTCGCCAGAGCCACCGCCAAAGGACTGGTCAGGGCCTGCCACGACTGCAGCGAGGGTGGTATCGGGGTAGCCATCGCCGAGATGGCATTTGCCGGAGGACTGGGTGCATTAGTCCACCTGAAGGTGGTGCCACTGGGTGAGCCGGTGGACCGGGACGACTTCATCCTATTCTCGGAATCAAACAGCCGGTTCCTGGTTGAAGTAGCCCCCGAGGATGAAGAGAAGTTTATCGAGATTATGAAGGAGGGCATCAGCCTGGCCGCTATCGGTCAGGTTACCGACTCCAAGGTCTTGGAGATATACGGCCTGGATGGTAACCGGGTCCTGCTTAAGGCAATCAGCGAACTCAAGGAGGCCTGGCAGAAGCCGATCAGGTGGTAGAGGTAAATGACTAAGGTAAGAACGTTGATACTGCGTGCCCCGGGAACTAACTGCGATGTTGAAACAGCCTTCGCTTTCCAGCAAGCTGGGGCTGACGTGACCTCTGCCCATATCAATCAGCTAATCCGCCATGACGTGCCGCTTTCCGACTACCAGATATTTGTTATCCCCGGCGGCTTTACCTATGGTGACGATATCAGCGCCGGTAGGGTTCTCGCTAATGAGCTTAAACTAAAGCTGGGTGAGGATATCCACGGTTTCATTGATAGGGGAGGGCTGATACTCGGTATCTGTAACGGCTTTCAGGTTCTGGTGAAAGCCGGTTTTCTACCTGGCGGAGACGCGAGAGGACAAGCGATAACCCTGAGCACTAACGATTCCGGCAGGTTTGAGTGCCGCTGGGTATACCTCAATGTGAATAAGAACAGCCCCTGTCTGTTCACCGAAGGCATTGACCGCATGTACCTGCCGGTGGCTAACGGGGAGGGGAAGGTTGTCACCGGCGGCAAAGCACTGCCGGATTTAAGCATAGTCCTTACCTACAGCGACGAATACGGAAGCAGCAACCCAGGCTATCCCGACGACCCCAGTGGTTCCGATGGGCATATCGCTGGCATCTGTGACGCATCAGGGCGTATCTTTGCCCTGATGCCACACCCCGAGCGCCATATTCGTGGTACCCAGCACCCGCGCTGGACCAGAGAGGGGGCTAGAAAGTACGGGGACGGTTTCCCCATTTTCCTCAACGCCATCAAGTGGGCCAAGGGAATATAAAGAGACTCCCCCATCCTCTCCCAGGTTATGTTCTCGCGCCATAGCCTTCATAGGGAAAACCTGAAGAAATGTTTTTGTGTACTGACTTTTCTGCCGCTACGTTGCTGAGTCATGAAATCACCCTGAGAGCGCCCTGTTTAGCTCAAGCTCTAGGCGACCCCTTTCGATGCCGGAGTCAATTACCGCCCAGGGCAGTCTCTGTCCAATAGGCCACCTCTGGTGAGCATAGAAATCAACATTAAGCTGGCACTTTGCTACCGCTTTACGCCAACCGGACAGCGACACCTCCTCCTGAGCGACCAGCACCCCGGCTACATCGGCACCACCGCGGGCTAAGACCGCCTGAACCTCGCTCCAGGCCGGACTTTCACTATTGACCTTAATACCCTTCGGCTGCAGGCTATTCTTGACGAGAGACAGACGATGATTCAAAATAGCCATCGGTGCCATCGGCAGCCACTGCAGGGGTGTGCCTGCCTTAGGCACGAAGGGGGCAACTTTGAGAATGATACGTGTGCCACTTTGCTTACGGTCAATGATGCTCTTACCACTTATGACGAGCTTGATAATCTCTTCAATATCCTCATCGGTTTCAGAGGGCAGGCCAATCATAAAGTAGAGTTTGAGCTGTTTTACCCCCATCTCAGCGGCCATATCTATCGCTTTCAGGATATCGTCTTCGGAGATACCCTTTCTAATCAACTGGCGTAGGCGCTGGGAACCAGCCTCCGGGGCAAAGGCAATAGTCTGTGCTTCCCCCTTGGCCAGTTCTCTCAACACTATACGGGAAAGAGGTCTCATCCGAAGCGAGCTTAAAGACAGTCCAGCCCCCATTTGTCGCAACCTGAGCATTATCTCCTCTATTTGCGGGTGGTCGGCGACAGCCGGGCCAACTAACCCCAACCGTCCTCTATATTTAAGTCCTTCTTCTGCCTGGACTATTAGACTATCCATAGAGCGAAAACGCATAGGACTAAATGTACTACTGACCAGACAGAAACGGCACCCCCACTTACAACCACGCCCCGCCTCAATCAGATATAAGCCACCCAGCTCAGTGTCTCTGGTAAGTATGGTAGAAGCAACCGGGAAATCATCCAGGTCTTTTGCCCACTGGCGGACCACCGGCGTTTCTGGGTGATACTGCGGTGCATATATGCCCGGCAACGAGGATAACACTCTAAGCAACTCACCCCGCTCGCCGCCGATGCCATCAGCCAGTACCGGCAGCATAGGTGGCACAATCGGCTCCGCCTCACCGATACACAATAGGTCAAAAAACGGCGATAGGGGTAACGGATTAGCCATGACGCAGGGCCCCCCGGCAATAATCAGCGGGTGTCCCCCGTCACGGTCGGCAGCATAGAGCGGGATGCCGCTCGCCTTAAGAATCTCTACTACATTAATATAGTCGACCTCATAGCTAATGGAAAAGGCAAGAACGGCAAAATCGGAAAGCGGCCGCTGCGATTCCAGACTCAAGGGAGACAACCGGCGGGCTTGATGCTCTCTTTCCCAGAAGACCCTCTCACAAACGACCCCGCCATAGCTATTGAGGAGGCGATAGATGGCATGGACCCCCAGGCAGGACATGGCTACATGGTAGGAGTTGGGATAGATGAGGGCAATAGGGACCCTGCCTCCCCAATCCCTGATAATGGCGCCATCTTCCCGAGAAAGCCGGCTTCTTGCCTTTTTGATTTCATCCCAACCCATAAAGCTACTTACCAGGCTTATTTATTTCCAGCAGCCATGGAGGAAACGGGAGTTTATCGTTACTACTCTATCGGCGACTATCCTTAGCTGCCGGGAAGTACTCTCTTTACCAAACAGAGCCATCTCGACATGCTTCCCGTTGTCCTTGACCGACTGGAGGGCGCCGACAAAATCATTATCGCCGGCTACCAGGACCGCCACGTCATAGTTGCCCTTAAAGCTGTGCGTTATCATATCAGTAGCCAGCTGGATATCAACCCCCTTCTCATAGGGAGGGCTGTTGGGCCAGTTGTGGTAAACGAGGCGCCCCAGGCGCAACTCACTGTATGGTACCATATTTACGCCGTTAAAGAACGCCTGTTGTTTACGGTATCGCTCCGGCTCTTCCTTCAACCCCACCCTGGCGTTATAGTAGTAGATTCTTACCAAACGGCGCTTGTCCAGGAGCTTACTGCAAAGCTTACCGATATCGATATCGGTCCTTTTGGCAGAGGTCTTCAGAGAATGGTAGAGGTTACTGCCGTCAATGAATATCATTACCCGCTCAGACTTGTCCCCCATACACCACCTCCTCTTTTTTAAACTAGTTTTACATTATGTCCATTAAGAATAAGTATATAGCCTCTGGGGCGAAATTACGAACGAGGATAGGCGGCTTTAGCTAAACTGAAAATTAAACAGATGGGTAAAATGAAAAGTCAATGGCATCTACTATTGATAAATCAGGTATCGAATCCTGAGACAATATCATGACAGCACGGAGTCAAGGGCATATTCATTCCATCTTTTATACAGCATCATTTTCTCTCGATAGAAAATATGTTCCTCAGGTTGTTCGATTACGTACTTGAATTCCTCTGCATCTTTCCCAAAAGCTTTCTCAAAGAATGTCCTCTTAGGTCCCACTACACCATGGGTGGCATGTAAAATACATTGAACACCCCTTAGTTGTGTTGCTGTCCAGTTAGGAGTATTGACATACCGCCTGTCCTTGGCATTCAAAGGAATAAATCTCATAGGGAAAGAAAAAATGCTTAAACCCAATTCCTCATTCAATTTTATGTTGATTCTTAACCTTTCGTAGAGGTCTTCTGGGGTATCGTCATAGTTGAATAATATGTAGTTTGATAGCTGCTTAATCCCATACTTTCGAGCAAGACGTATCTTATCTATATACAAACTCTTGAATTTAATATTATCAAAAGCTATCCTCAAAGGTTTAATAGCTATCTTACTCAGAAGTCTCATTTTTTCTTCCGTTAGCAATCTTGCGTCTATCCCCTGATTAAAATCGACATAACGGAGCCTACCTTCAAACTTGGCTCCTTTATGAAAGCCATATCTCTTTATTTCTTCTACTATTCTTGGAAATTCTGAGGAAGCCAAGACATTATTATCAAGCAGCAGTAAATCTCTCTTATTAGGATTAACTTGTTTTTCTAAAGGTATGAAATGGACATAACCTGGCTCTAATCTCGGTACAGCACAGAACGGACAATGGTTTGTACAACCCCTAGTCATATATCCGATACTAGCATTACCAGTGAAATACTCATACTTTCCATCAAACAGTCCATAATCTGGCGCTAACCTATCAACCTTTTTATACAGACCAACGTGAGGTTTTATACCCGTTTCCTTTCTCACCTCGTCGTCTAATAAAGAAGCCAAGACCCCACCAATCTTAATATTTTTATTGGCCTTATTTTGCTGATAGAACTTGACTGTTCTTGTTACAATGTTCCACTGGTATGTAAACAATGTGGTGATATAAATAACGTCCCATTTTTGATCTCTTAACCTAGCATTTGTACCCTTGTAGAATATAACTTCGTCACCGTGTTGCTTATGAAAAGTTGAGATTTTCATTAACCCCAGAGGCGGATATTTAGCTCTATAGGCCGGTTCTATCAGCAGAACCTTCTTTGGTTTTCTCAGCAGTACATTTACATCGCAGCGTAGAGCAAACCTGGAATCCAACCGCCCTTGCTCTAGCACCTCCTCATTTATGACAGGGCCAACTAGCTCACTTCTTTGGGATAGTGGCTTCTCAATCTCTCTACCTTTATCATTACCCACTTCACAAAGACTCCATTATCATTTCAGCCAGTTTTTTTACTCCGCTGCCACTACTATAAGGCTTCGTAGCCCCACCAACCTTCCAAAAGTCTTCATTCATGTATTGTGCTTTTGCCTTCTCCAGTACCTGCACTACATTAGTAGAAGAAACACCATTCTGTTGAATGCAATCAGGAAAAACTCCCTTGGCAGCTACACGATGCATTACAAATACACCAACTGTTGCCTGAATTGCATAATCCTTTGGAGACGCAAAAGCGTTGGGCATTAATTGCTCAATCCCAGACCAATAATCTAATATTATTTGCACAAGTTCGCTATCTGTTTTCATATGAACTGGAGAGGTTCTGCTCAAAATAGGCTGCAACGAGTCTACAAAAGACTTTATTGATACCACTTGATTACCCGTAACCTCCATATTGGGATCTAAGATCTTACCAACCCAAGGCCCCTGAGTCTTACCAGCTATAGTAAATATCAACCTTGTCGCCCGAATGCGATATTTGTTGCCAGGTCCCACAAAGTTCATAAGCTCATCTTCACTAGCTTGTGAAGCCATAGTTTGTAAGAGTGCCAGCCCTAAATCTGTGTTGACCCTTTTCTGCTTACTATTAATTAGGTAGAATTGCCTTATTTCCTCATACCGCGATACATCAGCCATAATTATTACTGGCACTTGAAAATTCATGATATCATTACAATGCAGTTCTTCAACAGCGTATTTAATTCCCCTCCATCTATGTTGATAATCCACAATATAAAGCTGCCTCTCCCTCGGGATTACAATCTTCCCCAAGTCTGGATGGGCACCATCATAAGGTATGAACTCAAGTAATCCGTATTCATGTTCTCTTGCTGCCAGAAGAGCACTAGTAGGTAACAACGGGTCATCCTCTTCTCTCAAGAAACTTGCTATTCTCATATAGTGCTTTTTATTAGGAGATCTCTGATAACCTTGTGCATTCAGATCCCAACTTAGGTCTGGATCCCACTCTGTAGTAACACACCTATCTATAATTTCCCCACCAGTCATTTTACCGATGTATATTGTCTTACCTTGTTGCACAATCTTAATTACAGGAACTTCTAAAACACCAGCTACCATTCGCCCACCTCCATAAATAGATGATTCACCCCTCCCTACTCTGCCAAAGGATGGAAGCCCATCTGCGGCTTGTGGGGCTCGGCAGCTTCGGTCAGCTTGCCGAACTTGGCCTCGTACTTGTCCAGGTTCTCTTTGAGGGCAGTGACCATCCTTTTCATATGACCCGGGCTAATAACCACCCGCGCCGTCACGGAGCTGACCGGGGGCGCCACCATCATAAAGTCCAGGATAAACTCCTCCCTGGTGTGGGTGGCGAACATATTATTGGCATACGCCCCACCCCGGAGGCTCTCCGGAAAGGCAATCTTTACCTGCTGCTTGGTAGTCTTTTCATCCATACTACATCTCCTTATGGCAATGAGACTTTACATTCTTAGCACTTGGTATAGCCGCAGCTCGGGCAGACGAAGCAGCCCTCCTGATAGACGAGCAGGTTGCCACAGTCCGGGCACTGCCCGGCCAGGTTCTTGACCAAGCCATAGTCCTCCGGCCTGGGCTTACCATCATAGCCGGTGGTATGCTTCTCCAGCACGCTGGCAATGGCATCGGCGCAGGAGAGGATGGACTTGCCCTTCTCCCAGGCAATCGACGGGCAGCGGATACCACGCAGCTGCCTGACTATCGAGGAGACATCGACGCCGGAGCGTAGGGCCAGGGAAATGAGCCTGCAGATGGCCTCAAGCTGGGCTGAAGCGCAGCCTCCGGTCTTACCCAGGCTGGAAAAGACCTCGCAGATACCTTCGTCATCCGAGTTCACCGTGACATAGAGATTACCGCAGCCGGTGGTCACCTTCTCAGTGACGCCTGAGGTCGTCTTGGCCCGCTTCCTGGGTACAAGTACCGCACCTTCAACCTTCTCCGTCTTGCCAGTAGTTAATACCTGCCCCTCTCGACTGCCGTCCCGGTAGATGGTTATCCCTTTCAGCCCCTCTTCATAGGCCATCATATAGACACTGGCAATATCTTCCACGGCAGCCTCTCTTGAGAAGTTGACCGTTTTGGATACAGCATTGTGGGTAAATCTCTGGAAAGCAGCCTGCATCTTAACGTGCCAGTCAGATGTTATGTCGTGAGCGGTAACAAAGGCCTTCTTGATATCATCCGGGGCTTCTTCAATACCACGGAGGCTGGCCCCCTCGGCCAACTTGCGCATAAGCTCTTCGGAGTAGAAACCCCCCTTCTTCGCTACCTCCTCAAAGTACGGGTTTACCTCGATAAACTGCTCACCATCCAGAATATTGCGCTTGTAGCTCAGGGCAAAAAGTGGCTCAATACCGCTGGAGCAACCGGCGATGATGCTCAGCGTACCGGTGGGGGCGATGGTAGTACAGGAGGCATTTCTTAACCTGGGCCCAGCGGGAACATCATAGATACTGCCGGCAAATGCGGGGAAGACCCCCCGCTCCCCGGCCAGTTCCTCCGAGGCATTCGCCGACTGCTCGGTGACAAACTGCATAATATCGGAGGCTACCCCCAGCGCCTCTTCCGAGTCATAGGGAATACCCAGCCTGATTAACATATCGGCAAATCCCATCACCCCGAGACCGATCTTCCTCGTTTTTTTAGTCATTTCCTCTATTTCGGGCAGGGGGAACTTATTAACCTCGATTACATTATCTAGGAAGCGCACCGCCGTCCTGATTACCTCCACCAGCCGGGGGTAATCAATCTGATAAGCCCCATCCTGAAGACTGACCATCCGGGACAGATTAATCGAGCCCAGATTGCACGATTCGTAAGGGAGCAGGGGCTGTTCGCCACAGGGGTTGGTGCTTTCAATGCTGCCCAGGTGCGGGGTAGGGTTGTCTTCATTGATACGGTCAATGAAGACAATACCCGGGTCCCCAGTCTTCCAGGCCATACTGACCAGTTTGTCAAATACTTCTTTAGCATTGAGCTTACCGGATACCTCTTTGGTGTGTGGATTGACCAGGTTATAGTCGGTGCCGGCCTTGACCGCCTCCATAAATTCACTGGTTACCGCTACCGAGATATTAAAGTTGGTCAGGGAGGCAAGGTCTTCCTTAGCCGTAATGAACCTCATAATATCGGGGTGGTCAATACTGAGGATACCCATATTTGCCCCGCGGCGCATCCCCCCCTGCTTGATAACATCAGTGGCGACATCAAAAGCCCGAATAAAGGAGACCGGGCCGCTGGCGACACCCCCGGTAGAGCCGACTCTATCGTCCTCCGGCCTTAGTCTGGAAAAGGAAAACCCGGTCCCGCCGCCGCTCTTATGAATCAGGGCAGTGTTCTTCACGGCATCAAAGATGGACTCCATTGAGTCCTCAACGGGGAGGACAAAGCAGGCGGAAAGCTGCCCCAGCTCCCGCCCGGCATTCATCAACGTAGGGGAGTTGGGCAGGAACTGGAGGCTGGTCATCAACCGGTAGAACTCCTCCTCCATTATCCCGGCATCAGCCTCAGGGTTATAGATAAGCTCAGCCGAGGCGATCGCGCTGGCTACCCGGTGGAACATATCCTCCGGGGTCTCAACAACCTGACCCTTAGCGTCTTTCTTAAGATACCTTTTCTCCAGGACACGAAGGGCGTTCTCGGTAAGACTGACCCCGCTTACCGACTTCACCTCCGGCTTAACCGTAATAGCTTTCATTTCTGGTCCAACCTCCTCCTTTTGCATTGAGCCTTCACCTTTCTCTTCTAGTTCTTTGCTGGCCAGGATTTCCTCCACGATAGCCTGAATCTCAGGCCCACTGGGCAGACGCGGCGGCCTGCGCTGAGACCGGGGTACCAGGTCCTCCATCCCGGGCAGAGGCTGTTCCGCGGCAGATGACGGCCTCGATTGCTCCAGCCGTTCAATTACCTGCGCGGTAAGCCGCTCCACCAACCGCCGGTCGGCAATACCCATCGACTCAGCGGCGGCAAAGACGGCTCGAGCCACCCGGGTACGGTCCAACCAGTGTATGCTCTTCTCTGGTTCATTTTTAGTATTCATTTACGATGCCTCCGGTGACCCCCAGCCAATACCAGTGACGACTCAATCGGGAGCAGGGGCAGCTGGCTCGTCGGCCGGGACACTTTAGCCACCTCATCGCCGATTAGAGTATCCAATTCCTGCTTTAAGGCAGTGATATCGGCGAACTCTCGATAGACACTGGCAAAGCGGATGTAGGCAATATGGTCCAGCCCTTTCAGTCCCTTCATCACCATATCGCCGATAACAGCGCCGGGTATCTCAGATTTACCCAGATGGTAAAGCTCGGCTTCGATATCATCAACAAGCTTATCGATAGCGCCGGTACGTAGCGGCCGTTTTTCGCAGGCCTTGCGGATGCCGGACATGAGCTTCTCCCGGCTGAATTCCTCACGGCGGTTGTCCTTCTTAATCACAAAGAGACTGGCCGCTTGCAGCCGCTCGTAGGTGGTAAAACGAGCACCGCAGCCGGAACACTGGCGCCGGCGGCGTATACCGTCATTAACATCACGGGAATCGATAACCCTGGAATCAAGATGGCCGCAATAAGGACAATTCATAAACAAACTCCACACTATATAGTGTAGGGAGTCTACATTACCACAATATATAGTACTTGTCAAGCCCATTAATGATTAATTTCCGATATTGCACTTTTAAGAGAAGGGGTGCTAGAATGGCAGAAACCTCGGGAAAGAGTTATTGCTATGTCGAAAAAAGTCGGCTTCATCGGTCTCGGTATTATGGGTATGCCTATGGCGCACAATCTGCTCAAGGCTGGTTTTGCGGTGGTAGCCTATAATCGCACCGCCGCCAAGGCAGAGCAGCTGGTCAAGGAAGGCGCTGGGAAAGCCAACTCGCCCGGAGAACTAGCCCGGGAGTGTCCGGTAGTGATTACCATCGTTTCCGATACGCCGGATGTGGAGGAGGTCATCCTGGGCAGGGGCGGTGTTATCGAGGGGGTTAAACCCGGCTCGGTAGTTATCGATATGAGCACCATCTCTCCCCAGGCGACCCGGGAGATAGCCGCCCGGCTCAAGGAAAAGGGGGCGGAAATGCTGGACGCCCCCGTAAGCGGGGGGGACATCGGGGCACTCAACGCAACCCTCTCCATTATGGTAGGCGGCGATATCGAAGTATTTCAGAGGTGCCAGCCCATCCTTGCTGCGATGGGTAAGACTATCGTCCACGTCGGCCCCAACGGGATGGGGCAGACAGTGAAGCTAATGAACCAGATCCTGGTCGCCGGTAACCTTAATGCGGTGGCTGAGGCAATGCTATTCGCCCAGAAATCAGGGGCCGATTTGGAGAAGGCGATAAGCGTCATCAAGGGGGGCGCCGCCGGGTCATGGGTGCTGAGTAACCTGGGCCCGCGCATCAGTAAGAGAGACTTCAGCCCCGGGTTTATGGTTGACCTGATACAGAAAGACCTTGCGCTGATTATGGAGGCCGCTGCTGCAATGAGGCTGCCTCTCCCTGCGACCGGCCTCATCCACCAGATGTACTATTCACTGCAGTGCTCCGGAGAGGGCAGGAGCGGCACCCAGGCGCTGGTCAAGGCACTGGAGCGTATCGCCGGCATGGAGGTCGGGCATCCCGAGAGCTAGACACAAGTAGTCACTATACCCCCTTGAGAAGGTTCAACTAGCTCGAAGACCAGAGCTCACGACGGTCAATTACCCGTCTTACCTTACCCACAGTGCGGTTGATGGTGCCCGCACCCAGGTAAAAGCGATGTTGTCAGTACCGTGCCTATCTCATCGATATATAGTCGCCGAGTGATCCGGAGTCACTCCTTCTGCGCCACCACCTGATTGTCAGCGGGATAGCAACAGCAGCAGCGATAGCGATAATAACACCACGGGTAAGCCACCAGTTCCGCTCGCCTGGCGGCATCGGCGTGGTAGTGATGGGGGGTGAAGCCCCCTCCTTGACAGTAAAGGAACCAGGTAGGCCATTAATATCTATCGAGTAGGCGCCTGCCTCACCCTGAGAGGTGGTAAAGGTTACCATTTCGCTGGTGCCGCCGGTAAGGCTTACTTCCCGTGTTTCTGCTATCAGCCCGTTTATCTTGAGGGTTGCGGCATAGTTGCCTGCTCCCTCTCCTGTGTTAGCCAGAAAAACACTGATAGTCACTGCTTCACCGGTGCTAACCTCGGGCGGGGAGATGCTCAATGAGCTT
The DNA here is from genome assembly GCA_964649385.1 of uncultured Dehalococcoidales bacterium. GTDB lineage: Bacteria > Chloroflexota > Dehalococcoidia > Dehalococcoidales > UBA5760 > UBA5760. Next base: position 11,834 of record CAZYRA010000018.1, read on the forward strand.
AAGGTAAAAGTAGTCGGCATTACTGGAGAAGTGGGTAACGAAGGAGTTACTGGAGAAGCCGGTAACGAAGTAGAAAAAGCAATCACGGTAAAGCAAGAGAAGTGGTCGATATAAGCACTAATGGTGTCGTTCTCAGCGTCAACCTCCAACTCCAGCTCTTGCACACCGTCATCAAAATTATCACAACGGGTGATTATCAGGTCTTCCTCAGTTATCCCTTCGGGAATATCGTTCGTATCATAGTTCCAGGTCAGAATTACCGGCTGGTCAAAGGTAGTACCCTCGGGTTCCAGTTGATAGGGCATTCCGATAATACTAACATCTTCAGGTGGGTCAGGTGCGTTCTTAATAGCGACAAACTCCACATCGGTAAGCGGGTTACCCGCTGCATCCAGAGCGGCAACTCCTTCAGGGACAATAACACTGACCATCCCGTCCGGAGAAGTGAACTCAACGAAATCAGGAGCAAAGAGGGCGATGATGCTCATATTCCGGATAACCGGCTCAAGTTCTGGATTATTCTTGACGGTCGGTTCCCCGATCCATTTGACAAAGTGGTAACCGTCTTCCGGCACCGCCTCTATCTTGATGTCGCAACCACTATCAACTGCAAAATCATAGGGGTATTCGGGCGGGGCATCCTCGTCTATCTCGACGGTGCCGCCACCGCTCGGGATGATATCCACCGTAATAGTCTTGGTCGCCACCGACGACCCGTCATCGCACCCTCAGCCATAAGCCGGCTTGGTGGTAAACACCGCCGCTGCCAGCGGTACCAGCAGGGCAACCACCAGCCAGGGTAGGGTTATTCTAAACAGTCCGTTTTTCATCTTTATTGTCGCCATTACAGAGTATACCTTACACCTTTTGTTTATAGATTCTCAACCCCATTCTGCCCCTGCCGCTCGACCAGGTCTTCCAGGGTGGTAGCGGTAAGCACCCTATCCATTGCTTCTTTCACCTCAACCCACACCCGGCGGGTCACGCATGAATCGGCACGCGAGCAGAGCTTAGCATTATCAACACACTCTACCGGCGCCATCGACCCCTCCATCGCCTGCACAATATCAGCAAATATTATCTCCCGCGGCGGTCTGGTCAGCATGAATCCACCCCTGGGCCCACGAACACTCCTGACCAGACCGGCTACCTTGAGCCGGGTAAAGAGCTGCTCCAGATACAGGCACGATATCTGCTGCCTTTCCGAGATATCCTTAATCAGGGTAGGACCATCCCCCGGCTGGAGGGCCAAATCAAGCATCGCCCGCACCGCATAGCGCCCCCTGGTCGAGAGTCTCACAACTTTATCCTGCCTGTCCTGAATTTTATTATCACAATACTCGTAAATATACCGCAACAAAAATAGATTGTCAAATATCAAGGCTAAGAGCAGGTACGCCGCCTTTGAAACGGGGCCCGGATGTATTAGAATAGAGCAGGGAATGATGGACAAGGAGTTTCGGCACCTGCCCGGTGTGGACAAGCTGATCTCTGACGAGCGCTTAAGGCAGCTCGAGGAGGAGCTTTACCACGAGTTCTTGGTGGAGCTGATACGCGACCACCTTGAGCAAGAACGCCTGGCCATCGCCGCCGGTAAGCCCTGCCCTTCCCTTGACGATATAGTAGAAGCCGTTATCGCTCAGGGTTACGCCCTGATAAAGCCAGGCCTACGCCCGGTAGTCAACGCCACCGGTATCATACTTCACACCAATCTGGGCCGTGCCCCACTCAGCGAGGAAGCATCCGCTGCTATGAACACAGTCGCCAGCGCCTACTCCAATCTGGAGTTCGACCTTGACAGCGGCCGGCGTGGGTCACGCAATAGCCACCTTGAGCAGTTACTATGCCGGCTCACCGGGGCTGAGGCAGCACTGGTGGTAAACAACAATGCCTCAGCGGTGCTGCTCGCTCTCAGCGCGCTGACCAGAAGGAAAGAGGTGCTCGTTTCCCGGGGCCAGGCAGTACAGATTGGCGGCGGCTTTCGTGTCCCCGATGTAATGCGCCAGAGCGGAGCCAGGCTGGTTGAGGTAGGCACCACCAACTGCACCTATACTACCGATTATGAACAGGCAATCAGCCCGAGGACAGCGGCGCTGATGCGTGTCCACTTAAGCAACTTCAGGCTGATGGGCTTCACCCACCTGGTTACCCTTGAGGAGATAGTAGTGCTGGGCAAAGACCATAACCTCCTCGTACTTGATGACCTCGGCAGCGGCTGTCTGCTGGACACGGCCGAGTTCGGCCTTGACCCGGAACCAATGATACAACAGAGCATCGCCGCCGGTGCCGACCTGGTCTTCTTCTCCGCTGATAAGCTCCTGGGTGGCCCTCAAGCCGGCATTATTGTCGGTAGGAAAGAGCTGATCGACAGATTGAAGAAACACCCGCTGGCGCGGGCAGTAAGAATCGATAAGATAAGGCTGGCCGGTCTGGCGGCTACCCTGGTCCACTATCTGAAAGACGAAGCAGTAAGCAAGGTCCCAATCTGGCGTATGATTGCCACTCCTCTGGGCGAGATTGAACGGCGGGCCAAACTCTGGGCCAGACCGCTTAAGGGGCTGGCCAGGGTGGTCGCCGGAGAAACAATGGTCGGAGGCGGCAGCCTGCCTGGGGCCACCCTACCGACCAGGCTGGTCGCCATCGGAGAAGAGGGCAGGAAAGGGAAGCACAATATAGCGCAAGCCTTAAGTCAGCGGCTACGCCGGCGAGAGATACCGATCATCGGACGAATTAGCGATAATCTACTGCTGCTCGACCCCCGTTCCGTACTTCCTGAAGAGGACAGGGTTGTTCTCAAAGCCCTTCAAGACGCCGCCGCCAACCTTAAAGACAGGTGATACCACGGGAGCGAAAAGGAGTACCCGATGTTTGTGCTCGGTACTGCGGGACACATAGACCACGGTAAATCGGTACTGGTGCGTGCCCTGACCGGCATAGACCCCGACCGGCTGCGCGAGGAGAAGGAACGGGGTATGACCATTGACCTGGGTTTCGCCTGGCTGAAGCTACCCAGTGGTCAGGAGGTAGGAATCGTTGATGTCCCGGGGCACGAACGGCTTATTAAGAACATGCTGGCCGGAGTGGGCGGCATCGACCTGGCACTGCTTATTATCGATACCGGCGAAGGAGTGATGCCCCAGACCAGGGAACACCTGGCTATCCTGGACATGCTTGGCATAGAGAGAGGGGTTGTCGTCCTCACCAAGAAAGACCTGGTAGATGATGAGTGGCTGAGCATGGTAAGGGAGGAGGTAGCCAGGCTGATCGCCCCAACCACCCTATCCCAATCCCCGATTGTCGCCGTCTCGGCACAGACTGGAGAGGGCCTGACTGAGCTGATCTCAACTATCGATAAGCTCCTCGGCTCCACCCCACCCAAGAGGGATGTCGGCCGGCCCAGGCTTCCCATAGACCGCGTCTTTACCATTGTTGGCTCCGGCACCGTCGTCACCGGAACACTGATTGACGGCTTACTCAGCGTAGGGCAGGAGGTGGAGATTGTCCCTACCGGTCTCAGGTCACGAATACGGGGGTTACAGACACACAAGGCCTGCGTCGACACCACCGATCCCGGGAGCAGGGTCGGCGTCAACCTGGTCGGTGTTGCTGCGGCCGAGCTACAGCGCGGCGATGTGCTCACCATACCGGGCTGGCTCTCGCCCACCACGATGCTCTCGGTTAAGCTGCGCCTGCTACCCTATCTCCGCCGACCCCTACTGCACAATACCACGGTCAACTTTCATACCGGGTCTGCTCAGGCTGCAGCCATAGTCCGCCTGCTGGAAAAAGAGGCGCTTAAGCCCGGCGATACCGGCTGGGCACAGCTATCACTAAGTAATCCGGTAGCGCTGGTCAGGGGAGACCGTTTTATTATCCGCTCACCAGAGGCGACCCTGGGGGGTGGTGAAGTCCTCGAACCCCACACCAAGCGATACCGACGCCTGCGTCCAGCCGTCATCGAGAACCTCAAGCAAAGAGCACAGGGCACCACCGAAGATCTGATTATGGCAATACTGGAGACAGGGAAGCCGCTTAAGATGGCCAATCTCTCCACCCAGAGCGGCCTGCCTGCCAGCGAGCTTGCGCCGGCGGTAGCGTATCTTATCGAGCAGGGAAGGGTAATCGGGATAGGCAGGGGAGAAAGTGAGATCCTTCTGACCACAACCGGCTGGGAGCACCTGGCTGGGCAGGTGACCACCGTCCTTAAGGACTATCACCACAGGTTCCCTACCCGTCCGGGTATGCCCAGGGCAGAACTGAGCAGCCGGTTGAAGATGGGGGCGCACCGCCCGGCAATTCTAAAAAGGCTTCTTGACGACGGTGCTGTCATTGAGGATGGCGCCGCTATCCGCCTCCCCACCCATCACATTCAGCTAACTCAGGTGCAGCAGGAGCAGATAGACACCTTTCTCAAGTCACTGACAGAGAACCCCTATGCCCCACCCAACAGCCTTATCCCGGAAGCGGACCTACTCAACCTGCTCATTACCCGGCAGCAGGTGCTCAAGGTAAGCGAGGAGGTAGTCTTCTCCCTTCAAGCCTACAATGAAATGGCGGCCAGGATTACCGCCCACCTGAAGGAAGCGGGTAGTGTGACCGTGGCTGAAGTGCGGGATATGTTTAAGACCAGCCGAAAGTATGCCCTGGCCCTTCTGGAATACCTGGACGGAGAAAAGATAACCCGCCGCCTCGGTGACCAGCGAGTCCTCTACCAGAAAGCAGCCACTGGACATTGACAGAATATTTTGGGTAGAACTAGACTTACCTATCATAGTGAAAAAAGGAGGGTATGATGAACCACCACCCATATCAATACCGCATACTGGCCGAATATCTCACCCCTACTACGGGCTCAATGAAACCAGACTATAGTGAGGAAAGCGATGAGCAATCACTAACCACGAAGCTCGAGGAGATTGTGGAGCACCTGCCCGACGCCATCGCCGAGGGTTGGGAGGTCAACTCCCACAGCCTGACGGTTGCCAAGGACACGATGATTCTCTCCGTCCTGCTCCGCCGACCGGTTGCTCGATAATTCACCAAGATGTTAGGTACAG
>CAZYRA010000019.1:0-15651 GCA_964649385.1 uncultured Dehalococcoidales bacterium
CTTTACTACCTGCTCTTTGATGTCCTTCTCTATCTGTTCGCTGCTGGTATTTTCGTCATGCTGAGCGGCGATAACTACGCTGGTAATACGTTTCGGGGTACCCTTGCTGTATTCAACGGTTACCTGTGACTTGCCGTCGGGGCGCAGGTACGGCAGGGTCCCGTCCTTTCTCACCTGGGCCAGGCGCTGGCACAGCTTGTGTGACAGGGAGATGGGTAGTGGCATAAGCTCCGGTGTTTCATTGCAGGCATAACCGACCATCATACCCTGGTCACCGGCGCCAACCCGGTCAAGTTCATCACTGATGTCGGTGTTTCCCTTGACCTCCCTAGACTTGCTCACTCCCAGGTCGATATCGATTGACTGTGGGGTAATGGATGTCATTACCCCACAGGACTGGTAGTCAAAACCATAACTGGGGTTAGTGTAGCCGATGTCACGTACTACCCCCCTGACTACCTGCGGGACTTCAACGTAGCAGTCGGTGGTAATCTCACCAAGGACAATTACCAGTCCGGTGGTCGTTGCTACCTCACAGGCAACCCTGGCATACGGGTCTTTTTCCAGGATATGGTCCAGAATAGCATCCGATATCTGGTCGCACATCTTATCCGGGTGTCCCTCGGTGACCGATTCCGAAGTGAGTAGATATTTCGGTGCGTTCTTAAAACTGTTAGTCATCTCTTCTCCTTTTTTATGTTCCTTCTTGCCAGCTAGTCAGGTATTGCTCTTGCTCGGGAGTAAGTTTGTCGATTTGAATATCCAGAGACTGAAGTTTTAGCCGGGCTATCTCCCTATCTATTGCTTCTGGCACCGGGTAGACTTGTTTCTTAAGGCTGCCGCTGTTCCCCGCTATATATTCCAGGCAGAGAGCTTGGTTGGCGAAGCTCATGTCCATTACGCTGGCGGGGTGTCCTTCGGCGGCGGCCAGGTTAACCAGCCTCCCTTCTCCCAGCAGGCACAGGTGGCGCCCGTCGTTCAGAGTATATTCATCGATGAAGCTCCGTATGCGCTGTTTACCGTTGGCCATGCTTTCCAGGGCCGGAATGTTTATCTCGGCATTAAAATGTCCACTGTTAGCCAGGATGGCACCGTCCTTCATCACCTGTAGATGGGCTTTATCAATGACATTTTTGTTACCGGAAATCGTAATGAAGATGTTACCAATTTTGGCTGCCTCTATCAGTGGCATAACCTGGTAGCCGTCCATAACCGCCTCCAGGGCGCGGGTCGGTTTTACCTCACATATAATTACCTGGGCGCCCAGTCCTTTGGCTCTTAGGGCGATACCACGCCCGCACCAGCCATAACCACAGACCACTACATTCTTGCCCGCCCACAGGATGTTGGTGGCGCGGGTAATGCCATCAATGGTGCTCTGTCCGGTGCCGTAGCGGTTATCAAAGAGGTACTTGGTCTGGGCATCATTTACTGCAATGATGGGGTACTTTAGCCCTCCCGATTTTTCCAGGCTGCGCAGTCGGATGACACCGGTGGTGGTCTCTTCGGTGCCGCCGATGATATCTTCAAGCAGCTCGCTTCGCTTGGTATGAAGGGTAGTAACCAGGTCGGCGCCATCATCTACGGTGAGATGGGGTCGATTGTCCAGAGCAGTATTGATGTGCTGGTAGTATCTTGTTTCATCCTCACCCTTGATAGCATAGGTGGGGATGCCATACTCGACCAGGGCGGCAGTAACATCGTCCTGGGTGCTCAATGGATTAGAGGCGCAGAGAATAACATTGCCCCCCCCATCCTTTAGGGCCAGAGCCAGATTGGCTGTTTCGGAAGTAACATGCAGGCATGCCGAGATACGAATACCTTCTAGCGGTTTTTCGCTAGCGAAACGTTCCCGGATTAGCCTTATTACCGGCATTTCCCGGGAGGCCCATTCTATCCGTTGTTTACCTGCTTCGGCCAGAGAAGGGTCCTTAATGTCATATAGTTTGTCTGGGGTCATCAATTACTCCTTTTTCGTTCTTTATCTGTAGCTATCAGCTATCTTTCCCAGGCTATACCATAAATCCGAGATGATCATTTGCATAGCCGGGTATATCTGGTATGGCTGGGGGATAGGACTTTACGGCGTTCCTCGACTACCGATGCTCAATAGCATTACTGTATTTTAGCATATATTCCTGGTTTGGCTCTAGTAATACCCCGCTCATTTCTGGCAACTCCGGCGTAAATTCCTTCTTTTCTCTGGCCACCTGTGCCATCACAACCTTTTTTAGTGGTTCTAAACCTGGGCTTTCTTCGATTCCCTGACTAGGGCCTTAATTATCTCAGCATGTTTTATTAGTATTAGCACAGTTGCTGACAGGACTGGGAAGAACAGCCGTGGGTCAAAGAAATAGAGGGACAGTGGAGTAATGGCTAGTCCAGCAATTCTACCGGTTACCTGGCTGCCGACTACAGAAAACACGCCGGAGAAACTCTCCCGGCCTATTTTTCCGACCAGTATACGCTGAGCTACAAAAATAGATAGGAGCAGGGTGCCGCCCCAGACCAAGATTGATGGCGTATTCAAGGCGAGCAGGATTCCCATCAGAGGGGCTATTCCTCTCCCTCCCTTCTTGAACCGAAAGCAGAAGGGGTAGTTATGCCCCAGGATCACAAAGGTACCGGCTATTATTAGTGCCGCTGTTGGGTTATACCCTGCGAAGACCAGCCATCTGGCGACATAGATTGCCAGTACTCCCTTTCCCAGATCGGTGAGCATGGTTATCACCAGCCCCAGTGCTGCCTGTTTCCCTGACCGCTCGCCCTTTATCAGGCTGTAGGTGTTCATACTACCCACGTTGCCGGAACCCTCGACCCTGATGTCTTTGCCGAGCATTCTCCTGGTGACGAAATAGGCGGTAGGGAATGATCCTATCAGATAGGCGAGAGCCGCAATTAAGGCTAGCCAGGCATTATTCTCTACAGGATTCATGGGTATCATAAAGACCTCTAGTTTAAACTTTGCTCACCTCATTAACCATAGCGATAGCTCGGCCAGTACCTGCTGGTGGTTGGTTTTGGTTACTTCAATCAGCCTTATCCTTCATCCCGGCGACTGCCTCTTTTCTTTTGTTCATAGTCAAGACCAGTATAGCAAGAAGATACTTCCGTTGTAACCCCCATCGTAGAAACGATGAGTTTATCATAGATTGATTAAGAGGGTTGACAGCAAGGTATACTCCCAGTAATATTAATGGTAGACTTTTCAGTATGGAGAGTCTCTTCCTTTGTTGCGGTGCCGCAGTCGGAATAAAAAGCGTGCAAGTTGTTGGTATGGCAGCTTTTCTGTGTTGTGTTGAGGTCTTCATAAATAGGGGAATAGATAATTATTGTTGATAAAGCCATTTTGCCAGTGCTACTAAATCTTATGAGTGAAGGAGGTAGCTTGATATGCGGCGGGTAGTTGTTACTGGAATGGGGGTTATTTGCCCTATAGGACTGAATATTGATGATTACTGGACAAGCCTGGTGGGTGGGAAATCAGGGGTGGATTTTATCAGTCACTTTGATGCCAGTAACTACCCGGTAAAATTGGCTGCCGAGGTAAAAGGCTTCGACCCGGTAGACTATATTGATGCCAAGACGGTGCAGCGTACCCCGAGGTGCGTTCACATGGTTGCCCCGGCGCTTAGAGAGGCTGTGGCTCAAGCCCGACTGGATATGGCTGGTGAACAGCCGGAGCGGGTCGGTGTCATCGGATCTAATATGCTGGAATATCACTACGTCGGTGAGGACTGGGAGAGGCTTAAGCAACGGGGGCCGAGGAGGGTCGACCCCTTGCTGTTTACCAGGGCGGGACCCAGTACGGTATCCCTCCAAGTGGGAATGATGCTGGGGGCGAAAGGTCCCAACACCACTGTGAATAGTCTTTGTGCCAGTGGTGCCGATGCTATAGCCACTGCCCGCAACTTCATCCAGTTCGACTATGCCGATGTGATGATAGCGGCGGCATCCGATGCTTCACTGAGTGAATTAGGCATCGCTTCTATCAGCTTGCTGGGGGCGCTGACTAAAGAGCCGGATCCTGATAAGGCCAGCCGGCCCTTTGATCTTAACCGCAACGGTTTTATTTATGGGGAAGGGGCTGGCGTATTAGTCTTAGAAAGCTTAGAGCACGCCCAGAAGCGGGGGGCGCCGATTCTAGTTGAGGTGGCCGGAGCCGGCTGGTCATTTGATGCTTATGACGCCACTGCTCCCCAGCCAGAGACAGAAGCTATCGCTATGAGAAGTGCTCTTAGGAATGCCGGGGTGACGCCGGGAGATGTGAATTATATTAATGCTCACGGCACCAGCACTAAGCTAAATGACCGCAGTGAAACCGAGGCCCTCAAGATGGTCTTTGGTGAGGCTGCTTACCAGATACCGGTAAGCTCTTTCAAGTCTATGTTTGGCCATATGGTAACCGCTGCCGGTGCCGTTGAGACTATTGGTGTTGTGCTGGCTATCAATAATGGTGTCATTCCGCCGACGATACATTATGAAACCCCTGACCCGGAGTGCGACCTGGACTATGTACCCAATGTAGCTCGTAAAGCCCGGATAGATGTCTGTTTGAAGAGCAACTTCGGTCTCGGCGGACAGAATTGCTGTCTGGTTCTCAAGAGATTTACGGACTAGCGGCAAGATAACCTTAACATAAGTGATATTAAGAATAAGCGAGGTGTCAGTATGGAGAAGGTAGTTATCAGTAGTGATTCGGGTACCATACTTCCGGAGGTGGCTAAGCAGTACGGGTTTACCATGATTCCTGTCCCTATCATCATTGATGGTGAGACCTATCTGGACACGGAAATAGATATGGATGAGCTCTATGCTCGCTTGGATGGCAAGGAGAACCTGCCCAAAACTTCAACCGCTAATATCGCCGAATTTGCCCAGTTTTTTACTGACTTGGCCCGGGGTGCCGAGGCCATCCTGCATATCAGCATGTCCTCGGCTTTTAGCGGCCATCACAACGCTGCCTTGCAGGGTAAAGAGTTAGCCAGTGAAAAGCTGCCGAATACTAGGATTGAGGTAGTTGATTCACTTACCATGGGGACTGGGGTGGCCCTGCTTGCTATTCAGGCGGCTAGGGCAGCGTCACAGGGTAAGAGCGTAGATGAGGTTATGTCCCTGGTTGGTAGTATCATACCGCAGCTGAACCTGCTCTTGGCCCGCGATAGTCTTTTCTATCAGGCGGAGGGAGGCAGGATATTTGAGGCCAAGACCTGGGCTGAGGCCGAGCAGGCAACCAGCTTCAGGTCGGTAACCGAGGTGGACTCGTCTACCGGAGGCGCACTAAGACCGGTTGCCAGAGCTAAGACCGTAGCCCAGATAATGGAGAAACTGGTTGAGATAACTAAAGAGAGAAATAAAGGTAGCAAGCTGGTTGGGGTTATCGGTCACACTCGAGCCTTAGAGCGTGCTGAGAAGCTTAAGGGAATGCTCCTCGCCGAGCTTGATTTTGACTGGCTGGATATTGCTGAGGAATCGGCAAGCGCTGCCATCCATACTGGAAAAGGTCTCATTGGTTACGGTTTTTGCAGCAAGATTGATTAGCTATCTAATTAAAGACTGGACTTTGCAACGGCTTAATTAGATAACCTTAACGATAAAGCACTCTATGATTAGGGGAAACAATGCTCCCGCAGAAGATTGCCTATCTGGACTTAGATACTAAGAAGGTTGAGGTTAAGGAAGTCCCCGAAGAAATTACCAGGCGGTTTCTCGGCGGCCGCGGGATTAATGTCTATTTGCTCTATCATAGCGTGAGTCCTGAAACTCACCCCCTGTCTCCGCAAAACCCCCTTATTATCGGGCCGGGAATGGTAACCGGGCTGAAGGGAATAGGTGCCTCAAGGTGCAATATTTCGGGGAAGTCTCCCGAATCAGGATTGCTGGGCGATTCCAATATCGGGGGCTATTTCGGGGCTTTTATGAAAAGGACGGGTATTGACTTCCTTTTTATTACAGGTGCTTCCCCGAAACCGGTTTATATTTATCTGGATAAGGAAAAGATTAGCATCGAAGATGCCCAGAACCTGTGGGGAAAGTCTACCACGGAGACCAATACGATTTTAGCGGGGCGCTACGGCTCTTCAAGCCAGTCCATCTCGATCGGGGTAGCCGGAGAAAATCTGGTGCGCTTTGCCTGCATTATCAACCGGCAGAAGAATGCTGCCGGCAGGACGGGTATGGGCTGCCTGATGGGGGCTAAAAAGGTAAAGGCGATTGTGGTAAACAGTAAAGAACCGGTAAAACCAGAGGATGAGGTTGGATTTAATAAGTTAATGAACGGGTTTCAGCAGAGGTTAAGTGAAGAGCCTTTGGTGAAGTTGTTGGGAGAGTATGGGTCGTCCCTCCTCTATATCCTGGTCAACCGGCGGATTGGCATGGGCCGGGCATATAACGGGCTCTCGACAAAATTTCCCGAAAGTGAAGATATTTCGCCCAATATACTGAAAGATAAATACTACACCGGGAAGGCCGGTTGCTATTCCTGCCCGGTCTCCTGCCATCACAGGTACAGGGCTGGTGGAATAGAAAATGAAGGCCCGGACTATTCCGTTCTGGCTAGCTTTGGTCCGGTTGTGGGTATAAAGAGGTTGGAGGCGGTTCTTTATATCAATGACCTGATTAATCGCTATGGCCTGGACGCTAGCTCGACGGCTAATCTCATCGCCTGGACAATCGAATTACTTAAGAAGGGTCTTATCGATGAAAATATGACCGATGGTCTCGGCCTTGACTGGGGGAATGAAGAAGCTATTATCGAGCTAATTCACCAGATTGCCCATAGAAAAGGCTTGGGTAACCTTCTCGCTGATGGAGCCAGGGAGGCGGTAAGGCGGTTCGGTGAAGAAACCGGCAGGTATCTTCTCTGGTCGAAGAATCTACCACAGTCCGACCCCGTCGATTTAAGGTATTTCCCTGCCTATGCCCTGGGTAATGCTACTGCTTCAAGGGGTCTTGATCATTTAAGGAGCCGGCCTACTTGGGAGACCTTTCGCCTTTCCGAGGAAACCTTGAGGGATATCTACGGCGGGGATGTTTCTGCCAATCCCCGTAGCTACCGGGGGAAGGGGAGGGTAATCTGGTGGTGGGAGACATACCTTTCCCTGTTCGATGCCCTGGGACTCTGTAAGCTGATTGCCTTTCATTGCCAGCCCGGTCTTCTTGATTTTGAATTCTTCTCGAAGCTGGTCCACTGTGCAACGGGTCTTGATTTAACTGCGGAGGAAATCTTTGCCGCCGGAGAGAGGATTGTCAACCTGGAGAGGATGTTTCTGGTTAGGGAGGGGATAAAGAGGGAGGATGATTTTCCTCCTCAGAGGTATTTTGAGCCTTTGGTTTGGCAGGAGGGTCTGAAGTCTGAAGAAAAGGAACTGAAGCTGGACAGGGAAGCTTTTGAGGGGATACTCGATGAATATTATCGGCTCCGTGGCTGGGATAGCGAAGGTAGGCCGTTGGCCGAAACCAAAGAGCGTTTAGGTTTAGGCTGATGAAGATAGCTGTTATTGGCGCAGGGGCGATAGGTGCTTTAGTGGCTGGTTACCTTAGCAAGGAGGGCGTTGATGCCACTTTAATCGGCAAAGCAAAGGACGTCTCTGCTATTCAGGATAGCGGCCTTATTATTGAGGGGGTAAGAGGAAGCGTAGCTGTGCCGGTGAAGGTGACCGATAGGCTTGAAGAAGGTGTTGGTCTGGTTATTCTGACGGTTAAAACACAGGATGTTGCTTCAGCCTTGAGTGAGAATATCCAGGCTTTAGGAAATACCCCTGTCCTTGCCGTGCAGAATGGGGTGAGGGCGGAGGAACTCCTTCTGGAGTTTGTCCCGAGGGAGAATATCATAAGCAGTATCGTTATGTTCGGGTCGACCTACCTTGAGGCGGGTCGGATTCTGCACAACTTTGAAGGGGACTGGGTAATCGGCAGGGCATTTGTACCGAATAATGGAGGTGTTGACAGTATAGGGAAGCTTCTGTCTAGCGCCTTCTCCATGCGCGTCACGGAAAAGATAACAGGAATGAAGTGGCTGAAGCTCTTCTTAAACCTGAATAACTGCCTCCCCGCCTTAACCGGGAGGAGCATGCAGGAAACATTTTCTCATCTGGATATTTCCCGGTTGAGCATCCGCCTCCTGCGTGAGGCACTAGCGGTGGTAGATAGGACGGGAGTAGAACTGGGGTCGCTGCCGGACTTTCCGGCGGCAAGGCTGCGGGCGCTCACTACTATGCCGCTGGCGGAGGCAGGCGGGATATTCTCTAAAACAATGACCAATCTAAGCAGAGAACCACTCTTTGGCTCTATCTTGCAGAGTATCAAAAGGGGAAAACTGTCTGAGATTGATTATTTTAATGGGGAGATAGTCTATCTGGGAGAGAAGATAGGGGTGGATGCGTCGCTGAATAAGAAGCTGGTCGAGATGGTGCACAGGGTGGAGGAGAGCGGCAGATTTCTTAGTCCGGAAGATATTCTAAACGAAACTGGGGGATAAAAATGACAGAAGATAGACCCAACTCAGCCAGGACACCTGAGGTCTCTGGCAGGACCAAAAAGAATTTTCACGATGCTCCTCTTTTAGTTACGGTGAGCAAGGTAAAGGAGGAGTGCTATCGGGGTTACAAGGAGGGTGATACCTTTATCTTTGAAGACTTTACCAAGACTCCCCAAGACTTTTGCCAGGGCGCCGCTGCCGTACTTTTCCCTTGCCTTTATGCACTGACCTTCGGCGCGGAGTTTCAATTTGAGGAGAATCCCCGCTCTATTCATACCACCTGTCCCGATGGCGGTAAGGTCGAGTTTTTCACCCAGGTGCTTACCAAATCAGGGGAGGTAGAAAAGGGGGAAAAGAAAGAGCATCACGGGCCGAGCCCGAAAAAGATGATTATCAGCGTAGAAGAGGTAAACGGGCACTGTGCCTACGAGTACAAGCCGGGAGATACCATTGAGGTGACCGGACTCAAGACACCCGAGGGTTTCTGCGGGGCTGCCTATAATGCCCTCTTTCCCGTCCTTTTTGCCCTCAATATGGGGGCTAAATTTTCCTTTTCTGAGGATAAGAATGCTAATATGCGCGTGACCTGTCCCGACGGGGGAATAATCAGGTTTAAAGTAAGGAGGATCGAATGATGAAGAGACGGGTAGTGGTTACCGGTCTGGGAGTCATTTCCCCCAATGGCATTGGTAAAGAGGCTTTCTGGGAAAATACGATCTCCGGCAGGTCAGGGGTAAGGCGGGTTACCGATTATGATGTCTCTCAATTCCGCTCTCAGATAGCCGCTCAGGTAGCTGACTTTGACCCATTTGCCTTCGGTCTTAGCCGAGAGGAAGTAGAGAGGATGGACCGCTATGTACAGTTTGCCGTAGCCGGGGCGGAGGCTGCCGTAGCTGATGCCGGGTTTCTTTTCGGTGATGAGGCGAGAGAGAGGACGGGCGTTTGTCTTGCTAATGCCATCGGCGGTACAAGATATATGGATGAGGAATTCTTGAGGGTAACCAACGGGGGGAAAGACCCTATTGACCCCAGAAAAGTAAGCCCGCACCTTTATGATGCCGCTATGTTCAATACCCCTTCCAGCGAAATAGCGGCGCGCTATCAATTAAAGAGTATTTGCGCCACTATCTCTACCGGTTGTACCGCCGGTACCGATGCCGTGGGTGTTGCCTATGAAGTTATCCAGGACGGACTGGCCGATGTTATGATTACCGGCGCTTCTGAGGCGCCTCTCTGTCCGATAACCTTTGCTTCCTTTGATGTCTTGAATGTAATCTCGGCACGAAACGAGGAGCCGGAAAAGGCGTCAAGGCCATTCGATAAGGAGAGGGATGGGTTTGTCCTCTCCGAGGGCTGTGGCATACTGGTCCTGGAGGAACTGGGCCATGCCTTGAGCCGCGGCGCTCATATCTACTGTGAAATCAACGGTTTCGGCACCTGTTGTAATGCTTACCATATGACCGACTTGCCTGACGGTGGCGATAGTATGGTCCCTTCTATCAACCTTGCCTTAAATGATGCCGGGCTGCTCCCGGAGAATATCGGGTATATCAATGCTCACGGGAGCTCCACCAAGCAGAATGACGTATTCGAAACGAATGCCTATAAGAAGGTCTTTGGCAAGAGGGCCTATGAGATTCCGACAAGTTCTCTCAAGTCTATGGTCGGCCATCCCCTGGCTGCCGCCAACAGTATTGAGCTTGTCGCCGGTGCCCTTACCTTTGAAACCGATATGCTACTGCCAACGATAAATCAAGAAGTATCTGACCCGTCGTGTGACCTGGACTACGTTGCTAACAAGGCTCGCGAAAAAAGGGTTGATTACATCTTAAAGACCAGCAGTGGTTTTTCCGGCGTCCATTCCTCAATGATATTGAGCAGGTGGAATTCGAATTGAGGCAGGTAGCTGTTACCGGAGTAGGCATAGTAGCCCCACCCGGCGTGGGAAAAGAAGAATTCTGGCAGAATATCAAGGAGGGGAAGTCCTTTGTTTCCCCTATTACCAGATTTGATGCTTCAGCCTATCCTTCACAGGTGGCCGGACAGGTTAAAGACCTGGACTCGAGTCACCTTTCTCGCCGTCTTTTGAAGAAGATGGACAGGTTTTCGGTGATGGCTCTGGTAGCTGCTGAGCAGACACTGAAAGACGCCGGTATAGATTTAGCTAAAGAAGACCCTTACAGCGTAGGGGTCTTCATGGGAAATACACTGGGCGGGTGGCTTTATGCGGAGACAGAGCTGCGTGATCTCTACCAGAAAGGCAGGAATGGGGTAAGCCCGTATAATGCCAGCGCCTGGTTTGCCGCTGCCCCTCAGGGCCAGATCTCTATTCATTATGGTATCAAGGGGTACAGCAAGACGATAGTCGCCGACAGGGCCGGCGCGTTGATGGCCATTGGCTATGCGGCAAGGATAATTAGAAACAAAAAAGCAGCTATTGCTCTGGCTGGAGGCACCGAAGCACCGGTTACTCCCTACGCCTTGCTCTGCTGCAGTACGGAGGGCTCTCTTTCCCATGGCCCTTATCGCCCCTTCGATAAGGAAAGGGACGGCTTTGTTATCGGTGAAGGGGCGGCAATCGTGACCCTGGAGGATATGGAGTCCGCTCGAAGCAGAGGGGCGACTATCTACGGGGCAATTACGGGTTTCGGGACTTCCTGCGATGGCATTCACCGTATAATGCCGGACCAGGATGGCAGAGGGTTGGCTAAGGCGATAAAGACTACCCTGGACAGTGCCGGTTATCAACCTGGTGATATTGATTACATCTGTGCCGATGGGGCGGCAACCGAACTGGGGGATGTTAGCGAGACAAGAGCAATCAAGAAAGTATTTGGCAGTTATGCGTCAAAGATACCGGTCAGCACCCCAAAGTCTATGTTCGGGCACCTGCTGGGGGCATCCGGCGCCGTTGATCTGGTCGGTACCCTTCTGGCTATGCAGGAGGGGGTTATTCTGCCCACGATAAACTATAGGACAGAGGATCCGGAGTGCGATCTGGACTACGTGCCGAATAAAAGTCGGCCCAAAGAGGTTAATAGAGCCCTTATTATCTCGCGCGGCCGCGGGGGTATTAATGTCGTTCTGGCTATAGAAAGGAGCTAATGGTTATGGCGAATACCGAAGAGAAGATGAAGAATTTTTTTGCCGGGTTCCTTGATATGGAGCCTGCAGGGATTGCTTCGCAGGCAAACCTGGGGGATGACCTTGAGATGGACTCAACCGAGATAGTGGAACTGGTAGTGGCTTTAGAAAATGAGTTCAATATCCAACTCAAGGATGGTGAGATTACTAACAGGAATTGCGTCAGTGATGTGGTAAAGACTGTTGGGGATAAGCTCGGGTAATGAGGATTATTGACTTGAGCCTCCCCATTGATGATGGTGTTTTTGAGCCTCACCCGGTAGAAATAAAGAGGTGGGAACATAGAGAGGGTGGGGACCGTTTCGGCCGAATTTGGGCGAAGTCTCACGGGATAAGGGGGATTCTGAACTATATTACGGGGCGAGAGCGGATTACGCGCAACTCCTTCAAGGACGGCGCTTTCCTGTCCCTGGAGTGGGTCAGGGCAACAGTTCACAGCGGCACCCATCTTGATGCTCCCTATCACTTCGGCCCGCTTTCTCAAGGGAAAGAGGCAAAGAAGATAGAAGAGGTCCCGCTGGAGTGGTGCTATGGTGACGGCGTCGTCCTGGACTGTTCTCAAAAAGAGCCGGGAGGGCTTATTACCAGAGAGGATGTAGAGAAGGCGCTCGACAGAATAAAGTATGAGATAAAGCCATTTGATATTGTCCTTATCTATACCGGTGCTGATAAGCTCTGGGGAACCAGAAAATACTACTCCCATTTTGTCGGAGTGAGCCGGGAGGCGCTTGCCTATATTCTGGACTTTGAGGTAAAGGTAGTCGGGATTGATGCCTTCAGTTTTGACCGTCCGCTCAATAAAATGGTGACCGATTTCCTAAAGACGAAGGACAATGCTCACCTCTGGCCGGCCCACTTCTACGGCAGGGAAAAGGAGTACTGTCATGTCGAGAGGTTAGCCAACCTGGACAAGATTCCTTCGCCTTACGGTTTCAGGGTGGCCTGTTTCCCGATCAAGATAAAAGGGGTAGGTGCCGCCGCGGTAAGGGCGGTTGCTATTATTGAATAAAAAAGGAGGAAAGAATGGGACATACGGTAAATTCTATTTTGATTGAGGCACCTTATGAGCGGGTGTTTGATATCTCTAATGACATTGAGAGGTGGACGGAGCTGTTCGGCGGCGAGTACACGGAGGCGAAGGTGCTGAAACGGGAGGGGAATAAAATCATCTTCCAGTTGACCAATGATGAAGGTAACTCCTGGCAATCCTTCCGTCTCTTGTTTAAGGATTATTACTTTGCCTACGCTCAGAAGCTGGAGCCGACATTCCCCTTTAAGTATATGAAGATTATCTGGCTCTATACCCCTACCCCGGAAGGAATAAACCTGACCTGGATTCAGGACTTCACCATGGCGGATGGGGCAAAATTTGATGACGAGCAGGTTGAAGGCTTCATCAATAAACATTCCCGGGATAACCTGGAGATATTCAAAGAGGTGATAGAAAAAGAAGCAAAGGGGTGAGAGATGAGCGAATTGAAAGGTAAGACCGCTATTGTTACCGGGGCAAGTCGAGGTATTGGAAGGGCGCTCGGGGTGGCGCTGGCAAAGGAGGGGATGGACCTGGTGCTTGCCGCACGCGGCTGGGAAGTGCTTGAAGAGACCGCCGGAGAGCTATCCCGGGAATATAATGTGCGGGTGCTGCCGGTAGCCTGTGATGTTAGCCGGCAGGGCGACCTGGAGAATCTGGCAACTACTGCCATTAGGGAGTTCAAGAAGATAGATGCCCTGATTAACAGCGCCGGGGTAAGCAGCCAGCACCCCTTTCAGGAGCAGCCGCTGGAGGACATCGCCAGGCTGATGTATACCAATTACTTTGGTGCGGTTATGCTGACCCGTCTAATGATTAACCACTTTATCGAAAATAAGAGCGGTGCTATTATCAATATTACCTCCGGCTCAACCCTGGTAGACCCGCCACCAAGAAACTTCATCGTTTATTCATCTCTGAAGCGGGCGCTGAATGCTTTTAGCAAGGGGCTTTTCTGGGAGTTGCGGGATCAGGGCATCAAGGTAACCTCAATCATGCCGGGGGTGACCGATACCGCCCTGACCGGGGGGCTTGAGGAGATTTCGGTAGACAGGTCACGCCTGATGCAGCCTGAGGTGATAGAGGATGCCGTCAAGTTTGCCCTCTCTGTACCGGCTAATGTCTGCCCGCTGGAGATTTCGGTTATCAATCAGCGCACCCCCTGGACAAGCCCGGTAATTCCATATCGGCAGGACCATCCCAAAGAATGATGTTTGATGCGCATATTCACTGGCTGCCTGGGGAGATTATCGATAATGCCCATTTCTACTCTACTGCCTGGGGTAATATCGAGGGCCAGCTTGAGGTTATGGACAAATTCCATATCGATAAGACCCTCATCGTCTATCCGACCAACGATGCCTACCGGAAGATGGGGGGACTCAAGGAGGTATCCAGGATTTACAATAACCACATAGCCGGGGTGGTGAAGAGATACCCGGAGCGGTTTGTCGGGGCGGCTATTCTGCCTGTCGATAAACCGGAAGAGATGGCTGGAGAGTTTGAGCGGGCAACGAAAAGTCTGGGGTTTAAGGCCCTTTCTCTGGCCACAAGCTTTGATGGTATATACCTGGATGATGAGAGGTTTTACCGGCTCTATGAAGAGGTGGAGTCACTGGGCATACCTATTTTTATTCATCCCCAGACGGTAAATCCGATAGGTTATGAGCGGGTAAAGGATCCCCTACTTACTCCTGCCATTGAGTTTGTCTTTGATACCACAATCTGCATTGGAAAGTTGATTATGGCGGGTACGCTCAGGAGGTTTCCTGACCTGAAGTTTATCTTTGCCCATTTCGGGGGAGTAACCCCCTTCATTAAGGAAAGGTTTGATAGCATATACCGGATGCTCAGAGGGAGAGATATCGTTAAGGACCTCTTTGCCCTGCCCAGCGAGTATCTGGGGCGGATATATGTGGATACCAGCGGTGTTACCTCTAGCCATGCCCTTATGTGCACCCTGGAGATGGTGGGGGCGGAACATATTCTGTGGGGCAGCGACTACCCGGGTAACCCTGACATACCGGCCTCAATTAACGCTATAGAGAAACTTGAGATTCCTGCCCGGGAAAAGGCGAAGATACTGGGTGCAAACATAGAGCGGGTACTGGCCGGGGCTCTCACCTGAGGGTGATATTAGGTCGGGTTAGCTACCCTGGTCCAGGTATTTCTCTACCAGCAGCCTAAGCCTTTTCTTCTGTTCGGGCGGTATTGAGGTCGGGTCGGTGACAATCGCTGTCTTTAAGGCGGTGGCGCAGTCGCAGCGGCGCTCATCCGGTATCTTGGTAGCGGCCAGCCGGATGATTTCCCTTATCCTGTCGGTATTCCGGCGCTGTGTCTCTATGATGGCATCAATTGGGGTCGGCTCACAGTGTTTCTGCCAGCAGTCGTAGTCGGTGACGCTGACAATGGAGGCGTAGCATATTTCTGCTTCCCGGGCCAGCTTGGCTTCGGGTGAGGCGGTCATACCGATAATATCGCCCCCCCAGGAGCGGTGAAGGTTTGATTCGGCACGGGTGGAGAAGGCTGGGCCCTCCATCACCAGATATGTCCCACCCTGGTGGACAGGAGCTCCGGTCTCCCGGGCTGTCCGGTACAATATCTGGCTCAGCATCGGACAGAAAGGCTCGGCGAAGATGATGTGGGCGACAATGCCGTCGCTGAAAAAAGAGCTTGCCCGGTTTCGGGTGCGGTCGATAAGCTGGTCGGGAATGACCAGCTCACCGGGTTTTAATTCCTGCTTGAGGCTGCCGGCGGCGTTAACCGAGATAATCCATTCCACCCCCAGCGATTTTAAGGCGTAGATATTGGCCCGGTAGGGTACCTCGGTGGGGGAGAGGTGATGTCCCTTGCCGTGACGGGGCAGAAAGGCAACCCCGGTCCCCTCCAGATGGCCGATGGTTATATCGTCACTCGGCTTGCCGAATGGTGTATCGATATTAACCTCTTCAATATCGGTCAGCCCTTCAATATGATAGAGTCCGCTCCCCCCGATTAC
>CAZYRA010000020.1:0-15123 GCA_964649385.1 uncultured Dehalococcoidales bacterium
GGGTGTTAAGTGTGGTGTTCGCGCAGACATTGGGAGCGGTAATGGTGCAGTCGGGGTTGGGGTTAACGGTTAAGATAATATTGTCGGAACCCTGGCACCCGTTACTATCGGTGACGGTGAGGGTTATGGTGAGGGGGCCGGTGCCGGCGATGTCAACGTCGGTATTCTGGGAGCTGGGGCTGACGATGTTGACGTTGGAATCAGAGGTAGACCATGAATAAGTGTAACCACTTCCTGATCCGCCGCTGGCGCCACCGGAGAGGCTGAAGGTGGTAGTGCCGTCATAGTCCTCACAGGATTGCTGGTCAGTGCCGGCATCTGCAGTAGGATTTGCATAGACGGTGATATAGTTAGTCTTGGTTTCGCTATCGGAGCCACAGGCGTTAGTTACAGTTAAGGTAACGGTGTAGTTACCGGAGCTGGTATACTGATGGCTTGGATTCTGCAGGGCACTCGTCCCACCGTCGCCAAAGACCCAGCTCCAGCTGGTGGGGTTGCCGGTAGAGGTATCAGTAAACTGGACGTCTAGTGTTGGGCCGCAGCCGCTGGTGGGGTTGGCGGTGAAGTCGGCGGTAGGGCTTGGGTTGATGGTAACGGTACCGTAGTCCTCGGCAGTGCAGCCGGTGGCGCACTCTACTTCACAGGTATAGTCACCGGCGATGGAAGTCTGATAGGTTGAGCTGGTGGCGTCGGTGATGATATTGGCAGGGACTGCTGAGGTTCCGGTATACCACTGCCATCTGGTTACAGTACAGGGGCTGCCGGTAGTATCGGCGGTGAGGGTAGCAGTCTGGCCAGCACATATTGGTTCATCATCGACGGTTACCAAGGGGTTGGGGTTGACGGTAGCTGTACTAGTATAGCTACCAGTACAGCCATTATCGTCCGTGACAATAAGTTCAACGGTATAGGTGCCATCGCTATCATAGTGGTAGCTGGGGTTTTGGTCAGTAGATGTGCCAGTGCCATCGCCGAAGTCCCAGGAGTAGGTGTATGGAGGAGTGCCACCGCTAGTGGTATCGGTGAACTGAATATCATTGCAATAGCACTGCGGTGAGTTAGAAGTAAAACCTGCCGTCGGATTCTCATGGACGGTGACAGTATCCGTATATTCATATTCGGTGCTATTAGCGTCGGTAACGGTTAGTGTGACAGTGTAAGTATCAGCACTGTCATAGTGGTAGCTTGGGTTCTGCTCGGTAGATGTGCCGATGCCATCACCGAAATCCCAGGAGTAGGTGTAAGGAGGATCGCCACCAAGTGCTTCAGCAGTAAAATCTATGCTATTGCAGAAGCATTCATTATCAGCGGTAAACCAGGCAACGAGAGGGGTCATTATAGGAAGAGATGGATTGCTCCAACACTGCGCAGGGTTATGGTTCTTACAATCGGCTGCATCTGCACATGTCGCAGTGGTAGTAGACCAACTAAGTACAACCGGTATCAACTCGACGTAGTCCCCACAAACGAAAGTAATGGGTTGTGAAGCAAGGTAGTCACTAGTAGTCGCAGTTAGGAGGCCCAAACAGTAGCAATATTGACCTGCCGGACTACCGTTGATATATACATCGTATATAAGAATTGCCTGATATCTATCTGTACCGGTATGGTTATCAATAGTAACCCAGAGAAAATAGGTTACGCTCTCTCCCTGATCAGGGCAGGTATAAACCCTAGTACCATATTCATCGCCAATCCAGGCGTCTATAACTCCCGTATCCTTCGCCGTGCAGTTCCAACTGCAATCAAGACATGTTAGTGTCACTGTATCGGTGAAATCGTTAGTACAGCCATTAATGTCGGTGACTGTTAGTGTGATGTTGTAAGTACCAGAACTGTCATAGTGGTAGCTTGGGTTTTGGTCAGTAGATGTGCCGGTACCATCACCGAAGTCCCAGTAGTAGTCGTAGGAGCTAGTGCCACCGCTGGTGGTATCGGTGAAATCTATAGGAGACGGGTAATACTGGGGTGAGTTTGACGTGAAACCTGCTGTTGGGTTCTCGTCTACTGTTACGTTATCGGTGTAGTCAGCGGTAGAGCTATCAGCGTCGGTAACGGTTAGTGTAACGGTATAGGTACCATCGCTATCATAGTGGTAGCTTGGGTTTTGGTCAGTAGATGTGCCGGTACCATCACCGAAGTCCCAGGAGTAGGTATAAGGTAAAGTCCCGCCACTGGTGGTATCGGTGAACTGGATATCATTGCAGTAGCATTGCGGTGAGTCAGTACTGAAACCTGTTGTTAAATCAGCCGCAGATACCGGAGAGGGTGGCAAGATTCCGAAGCCTAGAGTTCCTGCTAGCAGGATACCTGATAGTATCATGTGAACTATTTTTTTGTTCATCGCCTACTCCTAAAACCACTAATAAAACCACTAATAAAACCACTAATAAAACCACTAAGGAATTATCTATCCAACCTGATAAAAATCGTTAGTGTTTTACATAACACTATCCGGTCCGGATTGTTAACAGAGGTAGCCCTGCTCGTTTTTTGGTTCCACATTGATTTAGTCGTCAAATAGGGGGTATATCCCTCAAAAGTATTAGGTCTAAGGTAGGGCTACTAATTGACCACCCGACTTGCCACTATTGCGTGATTATAATTGAGCCTGGGCCGCATCAGAATAGATGTATGAAGACTAGTAGGCGGCCACGGCTAATAATTTTGCTACTTGTTATTACCACTCTGCTGGTTGCGTTTAAGCCAGGCATCGGCTATGTGTCGGCTAACGACATGGATAAGACGCCGGATTCTACTCTGTCGGTGCAGGTTGATGTGGTGACCTGCGGTAATGCCTATGTTGAACCAGAACCGGTGGGAAGCAACTCGCCAGCCGGTGTTACTCCGGCGCAGACTATTGTAAGCGAGCCTGAGCCGTTGATTTCGGATGGTCCGGCTGATAACGATAAGCAGTGGGCGCTGAATAAGATCGGTATATACGACCTGTGGCGGAGCACGACAGGAAGCCCGGAGGTACTGGTGGCTGTTCTCGATACCGGCATTGATAGTAATCATGAGGACCTGAACGGCCAGGTATTAGCCGAGGCAAACTTCGTCGATGGCATATCTTACGGTGATGTTCATGGGCACGGCACCCATATCGCTGGGATTATCGCTGCCAAGAGCAATGACATAGGTATTACCGGGGTGGCGCCGGATAGCCGGCTGCTCAATGTTAAGGTGGCTGACGATATGGGGCGATGTCATGCATCGGCTTTAGCTAAAGGTATTGTTTGGGCGGTGGACAACGGGGCCAGCGTTATCAATATCAGTGTAGAGATTAGGGAGTCCCCACCGGAGCTGGAAAAAGCGATAGATTACGCCTGGAGTGAGGGGAGCCTGGTTATCGGCGCTGCTGGTAATGATGGTAACGATTCGCCCGTCTACCCGGCCGGTTATGAGAATTGTATTGCCGTAGCTGCTACCAACCACAATGATGGTCTGGCCATACTATCAAACCACGGTGATTGGGTGGATGTAGCTGCACCCGGCTTCGGCATCTATTCCACCCTCCCTGATGACGGGTATGGACTTAAGACCGGCACCTCATTTGCCTGCGCCTACGTCAGCGGAATGGCGGCGCTCCTTTTCGATATCGTGGTTGATACCAATGGCGATGGCAGGCTCAATGATGAGGTCCGGGCAGCAATTGAGACCGGCTGTCAGGCAATTGATATCGCTGGTGTAGGCAGCGGACGAATAGACGCTGCCGGTGCCGCTGCCCGGGTCTATGATATCCCCTGATTCCTGCTCCGGAAATACCTTTCCTCAAATCTCAGGTAACCACCTTCCGGTGAGGTGCTTGCCACAATACTGATACACCCTCCTGCTTAACCGATGCCGGCGGCGGTCTCAGTCTATAATTCTTCCTCATTTACCTTAACTAATAATAAGGTCTTGCGCTGCCTGACGCCTTTGCTTATCCCGTAAGTTACTAGTTCAAAAAGATCATTGGAACCATAGCTGATGGGTATCTCTCGATATTCGTGCCTGTAACCCTCTCCTTACTTGACAGATTGTGTCATCATTGTAGAGAATAATCTATCGATCTATAACAATAGTACTGGTGCTAATCAAGATGAGTGATGGGGCTATAATGGGTACAAGCCGGAATGCCGAAGATGCTGAGCTTTTAAGCAGACTGGGCCGTGGTGAGCCTGAGGCTGCCGTAGCGCTGTACGATGCTTATTTTGACCGTATCTACGCGCTGGTATTTAACCAGGTGGCGAGGAACAGAGAGGTGGCTCAGGACATTGTTCAGGAGACCTTTCTTGCCGCCCTGAAGTCAGCAGGCAAATTTAACGGCCGCAGTAGGGCGTACACCTGGCTGTATAGTATTGCCACTAAGAAAGTCGCCGACTTCTACCGCCGCCAGAAGCGAGTGGCTAAGCACCAGGTCAAATCGTTTAATGGTACCATAGAGCTCGACCAGCTCTCCGATAGCAAGCAGTCGGCTCCCGAGGCAGTAGAGTCCGACGAGGAAAGTCATGCCGTTCAGCAGGCCCTGTCCGGTCTGCCTCTGCACTACAGGCAGGTCCTTGTCCTCAAGTACACTGAAGAGATACCGGTTCTGGAGATAAGTCAGATTATGGGGCGTTCTCCGAAGTCGATTGAGGGGCTGTTAACCCGGGCCCGTGAAGAACTGCGGGCCAGACTTACCAGGGGGAGTGAGGGATAATGGCGGTTAAAAGCGACAAAGAAAAGCGAGAGGGCGATTATGGATTTCGATAATGAAGAGAAGGTAAGGAGGCTGTTGAAGTCAGCTTGCAAGCCGGTGGCGCTTTCCCCTGAACTTAAGGATGGGCTGCGCCAGCGTCTTATCCTTGAAGTTGATAATATTACGTCAGGCAGCAGCCATTCGCTGGTGGGGTGGACAAGGTCGGGGCTGATAGTGGCGGCCGCAGTAATTTCGGCGGCTATCGGCTATGGCGTCTGGTTATCGCTGAATGTAGTTCCTGCTCTGGTTCCGTAGCGCATCTGCCTGGGCCGCTGTCTTCTTCATCAGCACCACCGTGGGTAGAGCTATAGTCCGTTCTCTAACTAGGAATGGAATAGCCTGTCTCGTTTTGTATCTGGTCTTGAAATCCAGCCGTATGCCGCCAACTGATGCCGTGACCTTGGCTCACTATCTCCGCAGGCGGCCCGTACTAATGATAAATGCCCTCTGGGACAAGGTTATCCCGAAGCAGGCTGTGCTCAATATCACCAACCATCTGAACCGGCACACTAAATTGACTTCACCCCAGGTCACTGGTAACATTGAAGGGAAATGTTATCACGATTACCTCTATTTCCGCTTAATTCCCAGGTAAATGAACAGGGCCACCTCGTGATTGGCGGCTGTGACACCGTCGAACTGGCGGCTGAATTCGGTACGCCCCTCTATCTCTTCGATGAGTCTAACCTGCGCTCTAGCTGTGCTGAGTTCAGGGCTGAGTTTGCCCGGTGCTATCAGGATGCTACCGTTGTCTACGCCTGTAAAGCCTTCATTAACAGGAACCTGGCTGCTATCTTTCGGGAGGAAGGGCTGGGACTGGATGTGGTCTCAGCCGGCGAGCTGGCGATTGCCCGGTCGGCAGACTTTCCCCTGGATAGGGTCTACTTTCACGGCAACAATAAGTCGGCTGAGGAGCTGGAGCAAGCACTTGAGTGGCGTGTTGGGCGCATCGTGGTGGACAACTTTTATGAGCTTAAAATGCTCGATGAAATAGCCAGGAAGCGGGGCTTAAGGCCCGATGTGTTGCTGCGTCTGACACCCGGGGTCGACCCTCATACTCACAAATACATTGCCACCGGTGTTATTGACAGTAAGTTCGGCTTTCCCTTATCGAAAGCGGAAGAGGCGGTGTCACAGGCTATGTCAGCGTCCAGCCTTAATCTTATCGGGTTGCACTCTCATATCGGGTCTCTTATCTTTGAGGTTGAGCCGTACCTTCAGGCTGTTGATGTTGTACTTGCCTTTGCTGGTAAAATGAAGACGAGGTGTGGCTTTGAAATCAGCGAGCTAAATATCGGGGGCGGATTTGCTATCCAGTATACCCTGGATACGCCGGCTCCGGCGGTCTCATTTTATGCTGAGGCAATAGCACCCAGGATTATTACCAAGTGTCGGGAGTTAGGGCTAGCATTGCCCCGGCTTACTATTGAGCCGGGAAGAGCTATCATCGGACGGTCCGGAGTGGCGCTATATAAAGCAGGCTCCGTTAAGGATATCCCCGGCATCAGGTGCTATGTCGCAGTAGATGGCGGTATGGGGGACAATATCCGCCCTGCTCTTTATGGGGCCAGGTATGAGGCGGTGGTTGCCAATAAGATGCAGGACAAAGAAGCCGGAGAGATTACTATTGCCGGCAAATTTTGCGAGTCGGGTGATGTATTAATCAAGGATATTGTGCTGCCTCCCCTCTTGAGTGGTGACATTATCGCTTTACCCGGTTGCGGCGCTTATTGTCTGCCGATGTCCAGTAACTACAATGCCTCGCTTAAGCCAGCTGTTGTTCTGGTCAGGGAAGGCAGAGCACGTCTTATCCGGCGACGGGAGACTTTCAGCGACTTGGCTGACTGTGATTTGGCCTAGAAGGCAAGGTGAGATTTCGAAATGTGGCAGGTAGTTGGTCAAGACCGGGCTATCTCATTACTCCAGCGCAGTCTGGATAAGGAGGCTCTGGCGCATGCCTACTTCTTGGTGGGACCTCCCCATATTGGAAAAATGACGCTGGCTCTGGATTTAGCTAAGGCAATAAACTGTGATGCGGTTGCCCCCCCCTGTGGGGAATGTACCTCCTGCCGGAGAATAGCCTTGGGAAAGCATGCCGATGTCCAGATTATCGGATTGGCTGGAGATGGGGGCTCGGCAGAGACCAGGCCTCAGACGGAAATCAGCATTGATCAAATTCGGCAGATGCAGCATTCAGCCTGTCTGCCGCCGTTCGAAGGCAGGTATAAAGTATTTATTATTGAGAGAGCTGAGCTGCTATCGAATGAAGCCGCCAACTGTCTTTTGAAGACCCTGGAGGAACCGGAGGAGAAGGTAGTCTTTCTCTTGCTGACCGCCCGGGAGGAGTTACTACCGGCTACCATTGTTTCTCGCTGCCAGCGGTTGGATCTGCTCCCATTAGCGGTTGGTGAAGTGGAGTCTGCCCTTAATAGCCGCTGGGCTGTTGAGCAAGAAAAGGCCAGGCTTCTGGCCCGGCTTTGCCATGGCTGCCTGGGCTGGGCGCTGCTGGCTGCTCCCGATGATAGCTGGCTGAAAGAGCGTTCGGAAAGGATGGAGCAGTTGCTTGGTGTTATTGATACTGCTGGTTATGAGGGGCGCCTTGAGTATGCCGCCCAGTTGGCATCTCAGTTTAGTAAAAACAGGGGGTCGGTTCAGGAGATTCTGGACTTGTGGCTTGACTGGTGGCATGACTTGCTTTTGATTAAGATTGGCTGTGTTGAGGCTATTACCAATGTTGATGTTTTGGCTGTTCTTGAACAGCGGGTTAAGGATTACAGCCTGGCTGAAATAAAGAGCTTTATTAGTGCTATTCAATCGACTGGCAAACAGCTCAAGCAGAACGCTAATCCGCAGTTAGTATTCGAGGTACTAATGCTTAGTATACCTGGAAGGGGAGTATGAGTATGGCTGATGTTGTCGGCATACGTTTTAAGAGGACCGGGAAAGTGTACTATTTCGACCCGGCGGGTATTGACCTGGATGTAAACGACCATGTCGTGGTCAAGACTGTTCGCGGCTTGGAGATGGGACAGGTAGTCGTTGCTCCCTGGCAGGTGCTGGATAGCGAACTGAGAGAACCGCTCAAGCCGGTGGTGCGCAAGGCAGAGCCTGAAGATATTAAACGTGTTCAGGAATTGGAGCAAAAGACCACGGAAGCCCTGGCTGAATGTGGTAAGTGGATTGAGAAACTAAAGTTGCCCATGAAGCTGCTGACTGCCGAGTATAACCTTAGCGGTAATCGCCTTATCTTTTTCTTCAGTGCTTCGGAGCGGGTTGATTTTCGCGAGCTGGTTAAGGAGTTGTCCAGTCTTCTTAAAGTGCGGGTGGAACTACGGCAAGTGGGACCCAGAGATGGAGCCAAGCTGATAGGCGGCTTTGGCCGCTGTGGTCGTCAACTATGCTGCAGCAGTTTCTTAACCGAGTTTGAACCTGTTTCGATTAGGATGGCAAAAGAGCAGGACCTACCTCTTAATCCGATGAAAATATCAGGTGTCTGCGGGCGTTTGATGTGTTGTTTGAGTTATGAGGGCGCGCTCTACCGTGCTATGCGAGAGAAATTACCGAAAAAGGGCCAGCGGGTAATGACCAGTACTGGGGTGGCTGTTGTGATTGGGGGTAATCCTCTCAAGCAGATGGTATTGGTGGAATTAAAGAGCGGGGCGACTATAGAGCTGCCCGTCGGCGAGGTGACTATTGAGGTGGAGCAACCCCATAAACAGCAGAAGAAAAAGGGTTGAGGCTAGTTAATGGGATTTACGTGGTATCACTGAGGAAGATATTTCTGCCACTGAGTCTGGGTCTTCAGGGAAAGGGGGATGTAGAAAGGGAGGTGGTCCCGTGGAGGACAGGGGCAGTTCATTAGTCTCATTCCGGCTTCTTTGGGGGTCTGGCCTGCCTTGTGCCGGTTGCAAGGGATACAGGCGCTGACCATATTCTCCCAGGTCTGTTCACCACCCCGGTAGCGGGGAATAACGTGGTCCAAGGTAAGCTGCTGGGTTACCTTGCCGCAATACTGGCAGGTGTATCGGTCACGGTTAAAAATCTCCAGGCGGGTCAGCCGTCTTTTCGGTCGAGGGCGTTTAACTATATAGGACAACCGAATTACCGAGGGTAGGGGAAGCTGACGATTGATTGAGTGGATAAAACCGGTGCCATCTTCCAGCATCTCAGCCTTGCCTTCATAGACCAGCACTATCGCCCGCCGGACTCGACATATATTGAGCGGCTCATAATTCTGATTTAGTACCAGGACCGACCAGTTTATCATAGCTTCAGGCTTCTTTCCACAGGCAGGCTTGCTTATTCTACTAAAAAAGCTCTCGGTGATACAAGACTGTGTGCTGGTTCAGGCCCTTAGCTCCAGCGCTCCTTCTTACTGCCGCGGGATCTCATCCTTGGGCCGGGCGGTCTATCACCCCGGTAATCAGGGACGGTAATAATAAACGGTGTGCTGAGCTTAGCATCCACCAGGCGCGAGCTAATGGTGCTGTCGATTTCATCCATAGTATAGCGGGTGGTAATTATTGTCGCCAGACTGGCATTATAGCGGTAGTTGATAACCTGGTATAGCTTTTCCTGCGCCCAGGGGGTGGTTGTCTGTTCCCCGAGGTCGTCCAAGACGAGTATTGGTGCCTTCTTCACCTTTTCAAACAACTGGTTATAAGAGACCTTGCTCTCCGGACTGAAAGCGGAGCGCAGGTAGTCAAGAAACTCCGGTACAACCACAAACAGGGCTGGCTTCTTGGCTTGATAGCAGTAATTAACAACGGCTGCTGCCAGGTGGGTCTTGCCGCAGCCGTTAGCCCCCTGAAGTACCAGCCATCCCTCGGGTGAGCGGGCGAATCGAAAGACTCCCTCAAAGACATGTTTCAGGTTCTCACGCTGCTCCTGGGGTAAATTGAGTCGTGCATGGTCAAATGTGTCAAAGGTCATGCCCTTTTGCAGTTCAAACTCAGGACCCCAGCCATACTCCGGAGCGGCCTCTTTTTCTTCGACGGCGTATCTATGGCATAAATCAGGGTCAGTGAGGCGGGTGCGTATTCGGTCATCAAGCTGTTCAACAGGGATGATGGGGATAATCACGGTGGGTAGCTCGCTATTAAAGCGGTAATTCAGCAACTGCTCTAGTTTTTCTTTGGCCCAGGGTGTGCTGGTCTGCGCGCCCAAATCGTCCAGGACCAGCAGCGGCGTATTGCGCACCTGGTCAAAGAACTCGTCATAGGGGATTTCGCTATTGGGGCTGAAGGTGGAACGCAGGCGGTCGAGGAGATCAGGGGTGGAAATGAAGAAGGTGGGGTGCCCTTGGCTAATACGCTCATTAGCGATAGCCGCCGCCAGGTGGGTCTTACCGCAACCGCTGGGACCGGTTAGGATCAGCCATCCCCTAGGTTCGCTGGCAAAGGTCCGGACGGCCTGGTAGGCGTGGGCAAATTGCTCTTGATTTATCGGGTTTCCGCTTCTGCCTTCGGGTAGCAGGGTACTAAAGGTGAAGCGAGTTAGTGCCCCCAGGTTGCTGTACTTGAGCAGGTGAATTTGGTGCTCTCTAGTCAGTACTTCTTGTATACAGCGGCAGGGGATAACCTGGCTGAAGTCAGACCTTCCCGAGGGGAGAATCGGGTGAACAAAGCCTGCCCCTTTGCAGATGGGGCAACTTGAGCTTGGTGTGGCTTCCGTTTCTTCAGCGCCGGAACATGTGTCCATATTTCTGTTTGACGTATCTGTCTGGATCTGTTTTCTTAGAATCTCGCCCAGGTGTTCCATCACTCCTTCCTTCCTGATGCCAGCGCTCCAGAATCCGGGAGATGTACCGCCAGTTTCGTTTGTTAAGGGAAGCCGCTTCTTTGATGGCATCTGTTATCCAGCTGGCAGGGTATAGTCTCTCCGCCTGGCTCAGCTCTTCGGAAATTAAGGGGGTGAGCATGCCGATGTTCTCTTCGTACAGGGTAAAGATGTTGGGCTGTTCCGTAATCACGGTATCACTGCCCCCCCCAGTTCTAAGACCAGCCAGAGAGATATCACCGTTCTGAATCCTGACCACAGTTTTTCTATCGGACTCAGTATTAAGGAAATAGATATCCTCAGCTACTCCGTCTCTATCCAGTGCCATGTGAAGAATGGTCTCCCGTTTGGTTGCCATCGCCAGGGCCTTGCGCAGTATTTCAGCGGGTGGTTCTACTGCGTTGGTAAGGCTGCGCATCAGGCTGGGGATGCCTGCTAACTCCCGGTAACTTACGCAGCGGGGATAGCCCTTCTTGCGGTAGAGGGCGGCGAAAATATGGAGGGTTATCTTCATCTCTGCCATATCGCTGATTTGGGGTAGGAGAGTAGAGAAGAAAAGGTTGGGTATCGGGGTAAACTGCATCCTGGTTGGAAAACCGGTAAACTGTTTCATAACAGACTCGGCTCGGCGTTGGGAATATTTTTGGGGATATTCTCAAACTTGGCTAGTCTCGGGATAAAGCGTAGGTTTATCTGTCCGGTAGGGCCATTGCGGTGTTTGGCAATGATGACCTCAGCCGGAGGGGGGTATTTTTCACCGGGATGTTCTGCTTCCCACTCCTGCTGGTTGGAATAGCGTACTTCGTCCCGGTAGATAAAGAGGACGATATCGGCGTCCTGTTCAATGCTGCCGCTCTCACGCAGGTCGGAGAGCTGGGGTCTATGTGAAGTCCGCCATTCTACCGCCCGGCTGAGCTGGGAGGCGGCTATCACCGGTACGTTAAGCTCACGGGCTAACCCCTTCAGATAGCGGGTGATATAGCTGATTTCCTGGACCCTGTTTTCCCTTTTCCCCTCCCCCTGGATTAGCTGCAGATAGTCAACGATAACAAGGTCAACACCTCGCTCATGGTAGAGCTGTCGTACCTTGCTCCGTATCTCTACTATCCGAAGCTGTGGGGAATCATCGATATAGATTGGCGCCTCGCTGAGGATGCCGGTAGCATCCATAATTTTTCTTTCGTCCGCCTCGCTGTGCAGCCCGAAACGAACCCGGCTCAGGTTTACCCCCGATTCACTGGAAAGCAGGCGCAGCACCAGTGACTCTCGTGACATCTCCAGGCTGAAGATGGCCACGCAGGCGCCGCGCTCCACGGCGGCATTTCGGGCGATGTTAAGAGCCAGGCTGGTCTTACCCATACTGGGTCTGCCGGCAGCAATTATCAGGTCGGAGCGCTGGAACCCACCGAGGATTTCGTCCAGCCCGGTAAAGCTTGATTGGATATAGGGGATCTGTTCAGCCTGTCCCTCTGAAGCGGCTGAGCCGGGGATAGTGGTCTCAAAGTATTTGTCCAACACTTGGCGGATAGGTACCAAGTCTCGGGTGTCCTGTCCCTGGCGTATCTTGAATAGGGTGTCCTCAGCCCGACTGAGACTTGAGTCAACATCAGGGTTAGCCTCATAGCCGATGGCTGCAATCTGATTGCTGGCGTCGATTATGCGGCGCATTACCGATAGCCGGTAGACAATTTGAGCGTAGTGCTCGATATCGAGTGAGGTAGGTACTATGGATATCAAGTGACTTAAGTAGGCGCCGCCGCCGCATGCCTCCAGCTTGTCCTGGCGGTCAAGCTCCTGGGCCACCGTAATCTGGTTTATCGCTTCACTGCGCTGGTAGAGTGACAGGCACGCCCCATATATCTGCAAGTTTCGCTCACCATAAAAATCCGATGGCTTGATGAGGACAGCAATCTTGTAGATTGCCGCACCATCTATCAGTAGTGAGCCGATTACTGCTTCCTCAGCATCGGTATCGCGGGGCGGTAGTTTCTCGCCATTCACTCTATTCCGGTTCCTCTTCCTCTTCCTTTGTCTCTTCCTTTGTCTTCTCCTCCGTCTTCTCCTCTGTCTTCTCCTCTGTCTTCTTCTCTACCTTCACCTTCTTCTCTACCTTCACCTTCTTCTCTGCATCTGCTCCGTCCTCAACCTTTTCCTCTATCACGTTAACCTTTACTTTGGGCGCAATATCCTTGCCCAATTTAACGGTTATCTCGTAGCTGCCGAGTTGGTGGATGTGCTCCTCTATGTCTATCTTTCTTTTGTCAACAACTATCCCGGCACTCTTCTCTAGTTCAGCAGCAATATCGGCACTGGTAATCGAGCCGTACAGGCGTTCATTGCTTCCCGCCCGAGCTTTCAGGGTGATTTCCTTCCCTTCTATCTGCTTAGCCAGTTCTTGTAATTCGGCTTCGGTCTCAGCCTGCTGTCTGGCTTTTACGCGGCATCGTGCTTCCGCCAATTTGATAGCAGCCGAATTGGCTATCAGCGCCAGCTTCTTCGGGATAAGGAGGTTTCTGGCGTAGCCGTCAGCCACCTCTTTTATCTCGCCGGATCGGGCTACATTGGGTACATCCTCTAGAAAAACAACCTTCATATTCTTCCCTTTCTATTGAATTACAGTTTATTATAGTAATTATACTTCACCCGGCAACAAAGTAGAAACATTATTCGTCCCTCAGGTCAGGAACTCTTCTACATTTATCGCAGCGGTTGCTCCATCACCAGCAGCGGTTATTACCTGCCACTCCGTCTTCTGGCGGATATCCCCAGCGGCGAAGATGCCAGCTACTTTGGTCTCCATCCTGTTATTGGTAATGATAGAGCCATCATCAGCCAGGGGCAGGATACCCTTCAGGTAATCGGTACTGGGGATAAAACCGATGGAGATAAAGACCCCCGATACCTCCAGCGTAGACTCCTCCCCCGTCTTTACCTGGCGAAGCCTTATTCGTTGAACGGAGTCTTCGCCCTCAATCCTCTCCACCACACTCTCCCATCGGAAGTCTATTTTGGGTTCGGCGAAGGCTTTTTCCTGCAGAATAGGGGCGGCGCGCAGTTGGTTGCGGCGGTGTATTACGGTGACCCTGGAGGCAGACTTCGCCAGATGCAAGGCTTCCGCAATTGCTGAGTTGCCGCCACCGACTAAAGCTGTTGGTAGCCCTCTAAAGAAGGCGGCATCGCAGGTAGCGCAGTAGGAGACTCCTTTGCCGGTAAACTGCTCCTCTCCGGGCACACTTAACTTTCGCCGGTTGGAACCGCCGGCGATAACCACTGCCTTGGCCGTGAAGGTACCACCGGTGGTCTCAATTACTCTTTCTTTCCCTTTAAGCTTTAGTCCGGTAACCTCGGTAATAATAGTTTCCAGACCGTACTTTGTCGCCTGCTTGAACATTAGCTCGGCAAGTTCAAATCCGCTGATGCCTTCTGGGAACCCTGGGTAGTTGTCTAACTCCTCGGCATTTACCATCTGGCCGCCGAACATTCCCTTTTCTATCATTAGGCTGCTAATCCTGGCTCTTGCTGTGTAAAGTCCGGCAGTAAGTCCCGCCGGACCACCACCGATAATAATTACTTCATAGCTATTATTGGCCAACTTGCTCACCCCATTCCTCTTTTTGGCCGAATTCTTCTTTAACCTCGGTTACTTTCTCTAGGTCAGATATTAAATCAACAGCGGTCATTGCCAGTGCCTTGGTGGCGTCAAGGAGGGCGTGACTCCCGTCATCAGAAGCAGCGGCTGAGGCAAACTGGGGGGAATGAAGTGATATCTCCTCTGGAGCTATGGCTACTATGGGGTGAATACTGGGTACCTGTTGACTGACATTGCCCATATCGGTGCTGAAAGTGGCACCACTTGAGTTGATTAGTTTCATCTTGCGCCCCAGGGACTCCATATTTTGCTGAAATAATCGAGCCAGTGTCAGATTATTACGCATAGGGGCATACTGGTGCCCTTGCCAGTGGTATTCCAACCGGGCACCGCTGGCGGTGGCCGCTCCGATAAAGCAGTCGATCACCCTTTGTTTTAGTTCATTGAGATAGCTATTACTCTCTGCCCGTACGATAAAAATGGCGGCACTGTGGTCGGGGACGATGTTGGCTGCCTGTCCGCCGTCGGTAATAATCCCGTGGATGCGGGACTTGTCCCTGATGTGCTGCCGCAGTGAATTAATGGCGGTGAAGGATTGGAGCATTGCCTCCAGGGCATTGATGCCCGCTTCCGGCCTGGCGGCAGCGTGGGCTGCCTTACCTAAGAATTCAACCTCCAGCACCTGGCAGGCAAGGGCCTGGGTAGTGGCGGCGTTATATACCCCTGGGTGTACCATCATAGCAATGTCCACGTCAGCGAAGGCTCCCTGCTTGACCATAATTATCTTACCTCCACCCATCTCTTCTGCCGGTGTGCCGATAACGAGGATACTCCCCCCAAGCCGGTCAATGGCCGGCCGGGTGGCAGCCGCGGCCCCAACGGCACAGGCAGCGATGAGATTATGACCACAGGCGTGTCCGAGTCCGGGCAGGGCATCGTATTCAGCGAGGACGGCGATAACCGGTTTTCCCTGTCCATAACGTGCGCGGAAGGCGGTCGGCAGCCCGCAGGCCCCCTTTTCTACCGAGAAGCCGTT
>CAZYRA010000021.1:0-14793 GCA_964649385.1 uncultured Dehalococcoidales bacterium
GCCCGGTTGTTCTACCTGGGGAGGATTGGCGATAGTAATCTCTGCAGGCTGGTTGGCATTATATCGTGACCAGACTAAGACACCTGCAGTGATGATAACAGCCAGTAGTGAAATAGTAAGCGGTGTCCGATACTTGCTCGCCATAGCAGTCCTCCTGATGCGACTTTACATAACAATACGGGCAACCATAGGTGGTAAAGATAATATGCTGGCTAAAGTTTACCATCTGGCTGGTTAAGGCCACAGTATAATAGAGACCCGGCTCCTGTCAAACGTCCGTACGGGGATTGATTCCAACAGTCCGTTGCTACATTGATAAATAACCTCTTACTGAGGACTATTCGGGGAAAATTAGGGGGTGGGGGTATGAAAAGATAGAGGGACTACCGTCCCGCTCCTATTTAGGTACCGCTGAGTGCGGTACGCAGTGCTTCTTCCTGCTCCGGGGCAGTGACTGCTATTATCCTGTCTCCATCCCTGATGGTTGTGTCAGCGGAAGGGAGGTGAGGCTTTTGTGACTTGTGAATGATTAGAGACAATTTACTTCCTTCCGGTAGAGAAAGTTCCTTTATTTTCTTGCCGACTGCTTTTGAGTCGGGCGGAATTCTGACTTCCACGATCTCCAGCCCCGTCTCTCTGAGAGCTTTCAGATGTGTCAGAGGGTATGTTGGCAGTTCTCCCTTGATGTGTTCCAGGATAACATTAGTGCTGTCTACCGTAATATCAATCCCCAGTTTCCTGAAGACAATTTCGTTCTGGGGGTTTCTAATTCGGGCTATGGTTCGGGCAACATTGAATCTGTATTTAGCTACCTGGCAGGCAACCAAATTGTCTTCATCGTCACCGGTTACCGCAATAAGCATATCAGCTCGGCTGGTGCCTTGCTCAGCCAGGGTAACTGCTTCACAGCCATCGCCACGGATGCAAACGCCACCCAGTTCATCGTTGATGATTTTGCATACGCTGGCATCCTTTTCTATGATGACTACTTCATAGCCTTCGCTTAATAAGGCTTTAGTTAGATAGTAACCTACTCTACCACCACCGATAATTATAATGTACATATTTTCGCTTCAGCTTTCCAGCTTTTCTCTAAGTATCTGAGCAAATATTGTGGTTGGGCTGATGGTCTCCAGTCCCAGGGTGCTGTATAATTCCTGGCGCAGGGGGTCATAAATACGGCTTACCACCTTGGGTACATTGAAAATATTCTTGGCGATTTGAGCCGCCATAATATTGCGATTATCTCCCTGGGTTGTGGCTACGAAGGCGTCTGCTTCCTCTATGCCTGATCTTTTAAGCACTTCCTGGTCAAGACCGTTACCGATCAAGGCATTACCTTTGAAAGTTGGCGGCAGCCTTCGGAAACTGTAGGTATCCGTATCCAGGATGGTTACTGAATGGCCATCGGCATCTAGTAGTCCGGCTAGTCTGGCTCCAACCCGACCGCAACCCATAATTACTGCTTTCATAAAATAGCCCCTTTAGTTAGGTATTTTAGATAGGACATAGGTGATATAGTATGACACGACAGGGGGCATTTTCAAGCACATAAGGTACCGCTTCACCAAGGCTGAACTCTCCGAAACGCCTCTTGTAGGCAAAACCCATCAAGATTAGGTCAACCTCCCGTTCGGCGGCTTCATTGACAATGGCTGGCCCAACTTCGCGGGCTTGGAGTACATCAGTGGCTATCTTGTAGTTATTTTCTATAGCGATTCTTTCTATATGGTTCAATATCTCTTCGGCTTTCTGAATTTCAGGTTTGATTTCGGCATCAAGCGATAGGTCGCGTTTCAGTGTGATAATATAAATGGCACGGACTTGGCACTTGTCCTGTTTACCCAGTCTGCAGGCGAACTGAATTGCTTCTTCATCAGCCCGGCTACCAATCACAGGTACCAAAATTTGGTTAAATCTCATTGCCTGGCATTTTCGTTTGTTATTGAGCATCGATAATTATACTCCCTCTTGCCAAGATACTACAAACATTCTGCAATGCATTGTCTAGAGCGTCAGATTAACTAGCGCCACTTCCAGAACGATGGGGCAAAGAGAGCGAACACAGTGAGAAGCTCAAGGCGTCCCGCCAGCATGCATATGATAAG
The DNA here is from genome assembly GCA_964649385.1 of uncultured Dehalococcoidales bacterium. Lineage (GTDB taxonomy): Bacteria > Chloroflexota > Dehalococcoidia > Dehalococcoidales > UBA5760 > UBA5760. The sequence continues at coordinate 2,109 of CAZYRA010000021.1, forward strand.
GGTAACCTTGCCGACAGCAGGGACAAAGGCATAGTCTAGCACCGGGCCTACCATGCCCAGGCCGGGACCAACGTTTCCCAGGGTAGCGATAACAGAAGAAAGGGCGGTTATCTGGCTCAGCCCGAGGGAACTCATTACCAGAAAACCCACAATCATGGTAGTAAAATATAGAATGGTCATACCGATGATCCCGGAGATAACCTGTTCTGACAACACGTTATTGCCGACCTTTATCGGAATGGTTGCCTGAGGATTAAAGGCGAGTGAAATTCGGCGGTAGGTATACTTTAACAATACCATAAGCCTGCTTACCTTCAGCGCTCCTCCGGTTGAGCCGGCCGAGGCGCCGACTATCATCAGTACAAGTAGGGTTGCTTTAGCGAATGCCGGCCAGGTACTAAAATTGGCCGTGCTAAAACCGGTTGTCGTCATAATCGAAACAACCTGAAAGCTACTATGTCTGAAGGCATTACCGATAGACATCCCCATGCCGTTTATTAAATTTAAAGCAATAAGGATGGAAGCACCGGTAAGCAAGCCTATGTAAAATCTAAATTCGGGGTTACCGAAGAGATGTCCGGGTTGGCGTTTTCGCAGGAGAAGGTAGTGTAGCCCGAAATTCACTCCGGCGATTATCATAAAGGTAATAACGATGACTTCAACGATTATGCTGTCATAGGCACCGATACTTAGACTTCTGGCAGCGAAGCCTCCGGTAGGCATTGTGCCGAAGGTGATTGTTATAGCGTCAAATACAGGCATCCTCCCTGCCTGCCAGAGCAGGAGAAACTCCACAATTGAGAAACTAACGTAGAGGTACCATAGTGACTTAACCGTATCCTGGATACGGGCGGTCAACTTTTCCGCTTGGGGTCCCGGTATCTCAGCTTCGACCAGATGGGCAGCCCCCATGCCGAACAGGGGAAACAGGGCGACGAAGAGGGTTATTATTCCCATCCCCCCCAGCCACTGAGTAAAGCTACGCCACAGGAGGATGCCATAGGGTTGGCTTTCAATGGAACTGAGCACGGTGGCTCCAGTGGTGGTATAACCTGACATGGCCTCAAAATAGGCGTCAAGATAGCTGGGGAAGGTTCCGGCCAGTTGATATGGTATGGCACCGAAGGCTGAGGCCAGTACCCACCCGCAGGTAACGAACAGCAATGCTTCTCGTCGGCTGAATCTCCCCTCGCCGCCCGGTGTTAAGCGCCAGAGCAGTAGACCTGAGCAAGCGGTGATGCCTGCTGAAATAGCAAATACCTGGGATACGGGTTCTCCATAGTAGTAGCTCCAACCCATGGGAAAGAGCATGGATATCCCGAGCCCCATTATCAGCAGTCCTAGGTAGTGGAGAACAACCCTTACTCTCATAATCTATTGTTTTTAGGTGAACAGCTTTTCCACGGCTGGGATAAGCAGAAGCGGGGATATTATGATAACGTGATCACCCGGTTGTACCTTACTGTCATCAGGGGGTATGATGACAGTACTGTTGCGAGCAATAGCTCCGCCGATTGTTCCCTTGGGCAGTCCTGCTTCCTTAATCCTTTGCTGGGCTATCTGGGCTGTCGGACCAGTCACAAATTCGATGGCCTGTATCTGTTCACCACCGAGCAGGGCTACCGAAATGGCTCCGCCGTGGAGGGCAAAGCGAGCGATTTTACGAGCCGTCAGCAAGGGTGGTGATGCTGCTACATCAACCCCGACTGCTTTGGCCAGAGAAATATTCCCTGGATTATTGACCAGAACTAGATTCCGGGAGATTCCCAGGTTCTTAGCTAATAATCCGGAAAGGATATTTAGTTCGTCACTTTCGGTACTGGCAATGAAGGCATCTGCTAGCGGGACTCCCTGCTCAATAAGAAAATCACGGTCAGTGCCATCACCCTGGACTACTGTTGTCCCTTCCAATATAGCAGCAACCTCCTGGCACCGGTCCATGTTCTTCTCAATGATTTTAACGGAGACCCCATGTTCTTGTAGCCCTTTAGCAACCCTACAGCCGACACGACCTCCGCCCAGGATGACTGCACTTCTGGCCGGACGCTGTGGTTGGACAAACATCTCTCCTAACTCATCCATAAACTCGGCAGCGGCAATTAGGTAAACGCAGTCACCCTCTTTGATGATTTCATCAGTGGTCGGGATGAAGATGCCTTCGGTACGGAGAATAGCGGCGATGACACACGGCCTGGGAAAAGTAATCTTGCTTAAGGGTTTGTCTATTGTTATCCCCTTCTCGGTTCTGAATTCCCTTATCTGAACGAGACCATTAGCAAAGCTCTCTACCGGGGAGGGATAAAAACCAGATAGTATATCTATTATTTCTTTAGTGGCTTCAACCACCGGGTTGATGAATAGGTCTACCCCGAAGGTCTTCGGCCGGATCACTTTCCTGGCGGCGGATGGGGAAGTGGCTGGGCTGATAAAATAGCCTGAATATTCGGGGTTGCGAACCCTGGCTATCGTCATACGGGCACCCAGTTCCTTAGCAACAAGGCAGATTATCATGTTGGTTTCATCACTACCGGTGACAGCAATGATTAAATCAGCATTATGAACCCCTGCCTCTATTATGGTCTTGGGTATTGCCGCATTGCCCGGAATGGTAGCCACATCGAGCTGGCGGCGGACGTTCTCTATTGCCTTTTCGGACTGGTCTACTACCGCTACTTGATGATTTTCCTGGACAAGCAGAGAGGCTATATGAAAACCTACTACTCCTGCACCGGCTATAATAATATACATCTATTCTAAACTTACTTATTAGCGGTAACCCTAAATAATCTTGAAATATTTTGAGAGATGGTATGCCACTTTCCTTGAGGCCTCCTCCTGCGCAGTACCCGATCACCCGGACGAATGGTAGGTAATTCCTCAACAAGCTCTTTTTTTATCATTCCGTAGCGCCTCTTTCGTGTCCATTATCCTCTGTCTGGTTTAAACTTTTAAATCACAGCCATAATAATGGCACCGATTTAGGAAATGGTCAAGTATATTCCACTTCCTTAACCAGTTTGCTTCGATTACTTTTCCACAGTGCTCGAAGAATTCTACTCGTCTACCTGGCTTCTGTCAATAGGACTTTTGCTTGACAATTACATAGTCCTCATCTAAACTAAAGTGCAGATTTTGTGCTCAGGCTCTTGACCTCCTAATCTTAATCTGAGTTATAATCCAGAGGGGAGTATCTGTGTACTCTTCATTGGCGGAGGAGAAATAACAATGGTTAGGTTCCCTTTTATCCCTAAAGAAGAGAAGTTTTTTGGGCTTTTTGAGCAGAGTACCCGGAATATGGTCAAGACGGCTGAGGCACTGCAGGGAATGCTTGATACCTGCGGTGATGTCTTGAAAAGTGTGGCTGAAATAGTCGAACTCGAGCACCAGGGCGATACTATTACCCATCAGATTATAGCTCAGCTGCACCGAACCTTCGTTACCCCGTTTGACAGAGAGGACATGGCACTGCTGGCCTATACCCTGGATGATGTGACTGACCTGATTCATTCAACAGCCGATGCTTTCCTTATTTATAAGATAGAGTGCCCTACGCTGAGGGCTAAGGAACTGGCTGATATTATCGTCCAGGCCTCGATTGAGGTAGAGAAGGTAGTGCCTCAATTGAGGCACCGTGCTAAGCTGAAGCAGGTGCTTGAGCGGTGTGTTGAGATTAACCGTCTGGAGAATATTGCTGACCGGGTATTCCGTGCTGCAATGGCTGAGCTCTTTGATGATGATATAGATATCGCTCAGGTCATTAAGTGGCGTGAGATATACGAGTATATGGAAGCGGCAACCGACAAGTGTGAGGATGTGGCCAATGTTCTTGAAGGGGTAGCCCTCAAGTATGGCTGATCCGCTCCTTATCCTGATTATTTCTCTGGCGCTCGGCTTTGGTGTAGTCAACGGTTTCAATGATGCCGCCAATGTCGTGGCTGCTTCGGTTGGTTCTCGTGCTCTTTCTCCCCGAAATGCTATCATAGTAGCTTCCTGCTTTAATGTGGTTGGTGCCGCTACCGGCACGGCAGTTGCCAAGACCATCGGTAAGGGAATTCTGGTCCCGGAAGCGATGACTTCTTATCTCCCTATAGTTGCTGCTCTAATTGCTGTTGTTGTCTGGGGTGCTATCGCTACCTACTACGGTGTACCGATAAGTCTTACCCATGGATTTATTGCCGGGCTGGCTGCCGCCGGAGTAGCGGTAGCTGGTAGTGGGGCAGTGGTGTGGAATGTTATGCAGCGGATTCTGGTTTCGGTGGCAGCTGCCCCGGCTCTGGGCTTTGCCGGTGGTTTTGGTCTGATGGTTGCTCTCTTATGGATATTCCGCCGTAGCGCTCCGGCTAAACTGCGGACTATCTTCAGCCGCTTGCAGTGGCTTACTACCGCCTTTCTTGCTTACAGCCACGGTAAGAATGACGGTCAAATGCCGATAGGTATCATCACTATGGCGTTGGTAATTCATACCGGCCAGACCGGTCTATGGAACAATATTCCCTGGTGGGTAATAGGGGTATCATCCGCCGCCATCAGTCTAGGTATGCTCATGGGCGGCTGGCGGGTTATCAAAACAGTAGGGATGAAGGTTACGGCCCTGGAGCCAATTCATGCCTTTACGGCTAATGTTGCCGCGGCGGGGGTGATTGAGGGAGCTTCGCAGTTAGGTATCCCGGTAAGTACCACTCACTGCAGCAGCTCGGCTATTATGGGGGTTGGCGCTACCAAACGACTTTCGGCGGTGCGCTGGGGTGTGGCACGCCGAATTGTCGCTGCCTGGGTAATCACCTTTCCTGTCTGTGGTGGACTGGGTTACTTAGCTGCCTGGCTGCTACGGCCGTTATTCTAACTGGCCGGCCTATAGGGTAATCTTTCGCGGGCTTACCCGACACTTTTCCGCAGTAATGATTGCCTTGACCTCTGATACAGCCAGGTCAATTTCGTCATCCCTGTTTACTACTACATAGTCAAACAAGGCTAGTTGCTCTACTTCTCCCCCGGCAGTTTTTATGCGCAGGGCTAGATCAAAGGGTGTTTCAGTACAGCGTTGATTGAGCCGGCTGACGATCTCCTCCATAGATGGTGGCATAAGGATGATGGAGATTACTTCCGGCAAGAGTTTTTTGATAGTAGCTGCTCCCTGAATATCAACCTTTACTATTGTGTCCTGTCCTTTTTCCAGGGCTTTTTGAACCGGTTGCTTAGGCACACCATACCAGTTCCCGTAAACATTAGCCCACTCCAGTAATCCCTCATTTCTTATCATCTCCTGGAATTCTCCCGGGGAGACAAAGTGGTAGTGCTCATTATCTCTCTCGTTGGCTCGCTTACCTCGTGTGGTTACCGTGGTGACATATTCTAGGGGGTAACCGGACTGTTTTATCCTAGTCAGAAGCGCATCTTTACCTACGCCCGATGGTCCGGAAAGGACTATTAGTAAAGATCCTGGTAACAGGTCAAAAGGAGACTGGTTCTCACAGCTCACTTTTTTCATCGCTTGGCTCTAGCTTTAGTGCAGGGTTTTCCCGGCTGGCTTGTAGCCGTCCGGCAATGGTTTCTGGAGCCAGAGCTGCTAGAATAATATGCCCGTTGTCGGTGATGATAACAGCCTTCGTTCTTCTGCCGTTGGTCATATCAATCAGCAGCCCTTTGTTTCTTCCCTCTTGAACAGCGCGCTTGGTAGGCGCTGAGTTCGGTGAGACTATGGCAATAACTCTGTTCATGGCTATTATATTGCCAAACCCAATGTGAACTGGCTCCATAATCATTATCAACACCTCGAAGATTAAGTTGTTTATATCTCTGTAATGCCTAATATCTTATACTTTTGCCGGCGATTACGCAACTGTTCTTGACACGGCTTTGCCATTGCAATACCATAGCATAACCACCCATGAGGTAGAGGTAAAAGTAATCTAAGTGTGGTCGGCTTTCGAGAAAGGAGGCTTAATGTTCAAAAAAATTCTGGTTTGTCTGGATGGTTCCAATCTTACTGAGCAGATTTTACCCTATGTTGCCGAAGTGGCGCTGCCTTCCGGTAGTAGGGTGGTGCTTCTCGAGGTTACCGTTCCACCAGGCGCTGTTGTCCAGCCGTTAGTCGGCTACTATCACGCCACCCCGCTGGAAAAGATTCAAAGAGACGGTGAAGTAGCTGGAGAATATCTACAGCGCGTGGCAAAGAAACTGCGCAGGAAGCGACTTCACGTAGAGTGCGTCACTCTGCCCGGGGACCCCGGTAAGACTATTGTCAACTATGCTACCCAGAATGATATAGACCTTATCGCTATGGGTACCCATGGGCATAGCGGCTTGGGGCGTCTGGTCTTTGGTAGCGTGGCAGACTTTGTACTTAAGCAATCGGAGTTACCTATCCTGGTGAGAAAACCCAAGGAAACCAGGAAATAGCTGGCCTGCGGCACAGATTCGATTCATCTTCATAACCCGGAAGGTAAACCAGGTGGAAATAGGGTAAGGTAGACTAAAATCGTCCTTCTTTTTCACCGCAAATTCTAGTAGAATAGGCTTTGATGGTAAAAGAAGGGCTAACCCCTGTTCGACAACAATACCTCAAGATAAAGCATGATTATCCTCAGGCTATCGTCCTCTTTCGCTTGGGGGATTTCTATGAGACCTTCGATGAGGATGCCGGGATCACCTCACGGGAGTTGGATATTGTCCTGACCTCAAGAGAGATGGGTAAGGGGCACCGGGTGCCTATGGCCGGTATTCCTTATCATGCCCTGGATAACTATCTGGCAAGGCTTATTAATCGTGGCTATAAGGTTGCTATCTGTGAGCAGGTGACCAGGCCTGGTGATAGTAAGGGCATTGTTGAACGTGATGTGGTGCGAGTGGTAACACCGGGAACAGTCATTGAGCCCATCCTGCTTAACAGCAGAGCCAATAACTATCTGGTCAGCCTTGTGCTGGGTGATGAGGCAGCGGGTATTGCCTATGTTGATATCACCACCAGTGATTTTGCACTTACCCAAATACCTCTTGAGCGGGTTAATACAGAACTGGAGCGACTCAAGGCATCGGAGGTTATTACAGCGAATAGTGCTCAGTTGTCTGATTTGGAATTAACATCTCCGGTAAGCCGCCTTGATGATTACTGGTTTGAGCTGGATGGAGCCCAGCAGACATTACTTAAGCATTTTGGAGTGACCACCCTTGATGGCTACGGCTGCGGTCACCTCCCCCTGGCGATAAGAGCTGCCGGTGCTATCATTAGCTATATTAGAGAAACGCAGAAGGGGGTCTTGGGACAGCTAACCCGGCTTGCTACCTATTCTACGGATTCGTTTATGGCAATTGATGCGCAGACCCAGAAAAATCTGGAGCTGTTCCACTCAGGTCACTTACAGGGAGCCATCGGCTCCCTGCTCTCGGTGATTGACCTGACTAAAACACCGATGGGGAGCCGGCTGCTGAAGCGCTGGCTAGGACAGCCCTTACTTGACATAACAGAGCTGACCAAGAGACAAGATGTCATCACTTGGTTCTTCGATAACACCTTGGCTCGCAGCCAGATGATTTCCTGGCTTGATAAGGTAGCTGACCTGGAACGGTTGATTAATCGGGTGAGGAGTGATGTAGCCACCCCCCGCGAGTTAATCAGCCTAAAGCACAGTCTGGAGGTTCTTCCCAAACTCATTGAAGTAATCGACGCCGGTAATGAAGGTAATACTATCGATTGGCTTAGGAACGAACTCAAGCCACGCCAGGATGTTATTGATTTAATTACAGAGGCGCTGGAAGAATCGCCCCCCTCATCTTTGAGTGACGGCGGCGTAGTGCGAAGGGGGTTTTCCGAGGAGTTGGATAGCCTCCGTCTGGTAGTCAAGAATGCTAAGCAGTATCTGGCTAATCTGGAGCGTCAAGAACGAGAAAAGACCGGGATTAAATCACTCAAGGTCGGCTTCAATAGGGTTTTCGGTTACTATATTGAGATATCTAAGACTAACCTTGGCCAGGTGCCCCAGAGATACATTAGAAAGCAGACACTGGTTGGTGGTGAGCGCTTTTTCACTCCTGAACTAAAGGAGTATGAGTCCCTGATTCTAAATGCCCGTGACAGGATTGGTGAGCTTGAGTCGGATATCTTTCATCGGGTATGCTGCCAGGTAGCTACTGTCAGCGAGCGCATTCTGGCGGTTGCCGGCGCCCTGGCGAACATTGATGTTTTCTCCAGCCTGGCCGAGGTAGCGGTTCATTATGGCTATGTCCGGCCTAGGTTGACCACTGACAGTGAAATAGTCATTAACGGGGGGCGTCACCCGGTAGTAGAAAGGAGTCTGCCGGCAAGCAGCTTCGTACCCAATGATATCTATCTCTCCAATGATAATGCCCAGCTTATCATCCTTACCGGCCCCAATATGTCAGGTAAATCAACTTACTTAAGGCAGGTCGCCTTAAGCGTTCTTCTGGCGCAGATAGGAAGCTTCGTTCCCGCCGATTCTGCTACCATCAGTCTGGTTGACTGTATATTTACCCGTATCGGTGCAGGTGAGGATATCGCCGCTGGTCAGTCCACCTTTATGGTGGAAATGGTGGAGACAGCCAATATCCTGAATAATGCCACGCCACGCTCGCTAATTATCCTTGATGAAATCGGCCGGGGCACCAGTACCTATGATGGACTTTCCATTGCCCGGGCAGTTTGTGAGTATATCCATAATAATTCCCGGCTGGGTGCCAAAACCCTCTTTGCCACTCACTACCATGAGCTGGTGGAGTTGGCCAGTGTTCTACCCCGGGTGAAAAACTTTAACGTGGCGGTAACCGAAGAGGGAGGAAGAGTAGTCTTCTTATACCGGATTGTACCTGGTGGGGTTGATAAAAGCTATGGCATCCATGTCGCTCAACTGGCAGGTTTACCCAGGTCGGTGGTGCAGCGGGCTAATGAGGTGCTGGAGGAAATGGAAGGAGACAGTGGTAGAAAGACGGGAGCACGAAAAAGCCCTAAGCGAAAGAAAGAGGCCGCCCAGCAGATATCATTCTTCGGGCAAAAATCACCAGTGGTAGGAGATCTGGAAGGGCTTGACATAAACTCCCTGACGCCACTGGAGGCAATCAACAAGCTCTACGAACTGCAAAAGAAGGCAAGGGAGGGGTAGGGAAGGACTATTGTACAAATAGAGAGGATGGCTGTATTCTGTCAGTGACTGCTGTGACTTGGTTGCGTCGGGATATCCACTGTTATCGTGGTGCCCTTACCAGCGGTTGATTTCACTTTGAGGCTGCCATTAAGGAGGTAAGCTCGTTCCTGCATACCCATTAGTCCCAGCTTGCCCCTACGGGCAAAGCCACTCAGGATTTCTGGCACTTTAAAACCGATACCATTATCTTTGATACTGAGTTTGACCTTACCTCGGCCGAAGTCAACTCTAACGATAGCCCCGGTCGCCTCGGCATGTTTTCTGATATTCCGCAGCGCCTCTTGAGTAATACGGAATAGCAAAGCCTCAGCTTCGGACGATAGCCGTTGCTCGGAGCCGATTACCTCAAGACGGCAGCTTAGCTTTTCCTCTGTATTCACATCCGTGGTCAGGGATTCTAGCGATGGTATCAATCCGAACTGGTCTAAAAGCCCCGGTCGTAACTCGTGGCTGAAGCGGCGCACCTCTTCCAGCATACTGTCAATCTTAAGTCTTAGCTGCTCCAGCCGACGGACAACCTTTTCCGATAACTGTTCTTTCATTATGATTATATCAACATCAGTATAAAGGTCGGCTAGGGACTGGGCTGTCTCATCGTGTAGCTCGCGGGAGACTCTCTTACGCTCTTGTTCTTGGGCCCTGGTTATCTCTCTGATGTAAAACTGCATATCGTCTCTCAGTCGCTTCTGCTCGGTTATATCAGTCCAGTTAACCAGGAGGTACCTGGAACCGTCATTATGTGTTACCGGTGCCGAGGTTACCTCAACCCAAAACCGCTCCCCATCCCTCTTTTGAAAGAGCTCCTCCCTTTTGCCTATTCTCCCTCTCAAGGCTTCCTGCAAGTCCTTACTGAACTTGTGCCGGATCTCTTCCGTCCACCAAGGGTAGGGGGGTTTTTTACCCAGGAGATCTCTAGAGGGAAACCGGGTCATCCTCTCCAGTGCCGGATTTACATACCTTACCGATAAATCTGAATTGATGACCACTATCGGATTAGGAGAATTATTCAGCAAGTTGGAACTGAATTCCTCACTCTTCTGTAGCGCTTCTTCGACTTGCTTACGTTCAGTGATATTGGTTATTATGCCATCAATCAATATCACGTTTCCTTTGTCATCGGTGACTGGTACACCATGATCCCTGACCCAGCGTACCTGCCCGGTGTCTTTGTGGACTACTCGATACTCGTAGTTATGTTCAGCCTTACTTTCGTAAGCTCTGACATAGGCCTCTATGGCACTGGCCCTATCTTCAGGGTGGACCGATTTCGGCCAGGTATAACGGTCGTTGTAGAAGTCTTCCGGGAAATATCCGGTCCATTCCCCATATCTCTCAGATACAAAAATTGTCGTTGAGGTCTCATCGGGCAGGGAAGAATATATCGTAATCGGGATATTCCGAATCAGGCTCTCGTATTTTTCCTTCAGTCTCTTGATTTCAGCCTCTGCCTGCTTACGCTCGGTGATATCGGTTATTATGCCGTCAAACAATATCAGGTTTCCTTTTTCATCGGTGACTGGCACACCATGGTCCTTGACCCATCGTACTTGTCCGGTGTCTTTGTGAACAATCCGGTATTCGGAGAGATACGGCCGTTTCTTCTGCCAGGACTCGATATAGGTCTTCAACTCTCCTTCTCTGTCTTCAGGGTGGACCGTTTTTGGCCACGCCCAGGGATCTTGATAGAAGTCCTGTGGGGAGTATCCGGTCCAGTCCCTATATCTCTCAGAGATAAAGGTCATTGTGCATGTCTCATCGGGCAAACCAGAATATATGGTATCGGGGATATTCCTAATCACGCTCTCGTATTTTTCCTTCAGCCTTTTCGTTTCCTCTTCCGCCTGTTTGCGTTCCGTGATGTCGGAGAGCAGACCGTCGGCATATTTCATACCGTTCTTTTCGTAGGTTGCCACCGCTCTGTCGTGTACATAGATCCACTTACCGTCCCTTCTCTTGAAGCGATACTCGATATTGTAGGGCTGCTTATTCTCAATTAATGCTTTGTAAACAGCTTTAACCCTTTCAACATCATCGGGATGAACTCTATCAAACCAGCTTGCCCACTGGCCCATCTCGTATTCTTCATCAGGGGTATAGCCAGTGATTGACTCCACATTCTGGCTTATGAAGACAACACGGCTGTCTTTGTCTGTCGTCCATATTACGTCGGGGATATGGGATACCAACGAGCGGTATTTCGCTTCGCTCTCACGCAGCGCCTTCTCCACCAGCTTATCCCTAGCTGCCTCCCTTAAGGCGACATCCCGCTTGCGCAGCCCCGGTAATTCGTTGGACGGTTGCCCTTTTTTCTTAACTGGCATATCCTACTCTTTCAATAAAGTAAACCTTTTTAAAAGTAGCCAGGATGAAAACAGAGGTGGTATTAGGGGTAAGGAAGTAAGTCGGATATCCGGTTATGTCTCTCCCTTACTGGCAATGTCATCAGTGCTAATCAGCCCTTCCTTCAAAGCATAAAGGGCGGCTTCGGTGCGTGACTCGACTCTCAGCTTCCTGAAGATATTGACTAGGTGAGTACCAACTGTGTTATCGGTAATGTTAAGCTCACTGGAAATCTGTTTATTGCTCATTCCGCGGGCGGTTAGCTTGAGTACCTCCAGCTCACGTTTGCGCAATTCGTTAGCGCCTGATTCAGCGCTGTCTGTCCCAGAGGTCAGCCTACGTAGAATCTTACTGATAGCCTCGATGTTAAAGATGCCCTTACCGGAGTGAATCATACGAATGGACTCTATCAATTCGCTACGTGGAGTATTCTTGAGCAAATAGCCATCCACGCCAGCTTGTATCGAGGCAATTACGTAGTGGTTGTACTTGTAGGCGCTGAGCATTAGGACAGCGGTCTTCGGGCAAGTCTGCTTAATCTGTCTGGCAGCATCAATACCGGTAAGCTTGGGCATGTTAACATCGAGTATGGCAACATCCGGGCGAAGTTCCTGTGTTAGCTTGACTGCTTCTTCACCATCCTCTGCCATTGCAATACACTCCAGCCCCTCCTCATCCTGAAAGAGACGGCACAAGCCCTCCCTGAATAACGGATGGTCATCAGCAATCAGTACCCTTATTTTCCCCATAATCTCCCCCAAAGTACCTCTCTCTAGAATCGGTCACCTCAACCCCATTTAGGCTCACTATAATGCTTGATAATTATTGTGTCAAGTGACAGTTGTATTAATACGATTGTTTGTGATTTATCACAAGAATCTTTGAGCAAAAATATATAGTATATGTGATAGACCTCTTGTCAAAGCGGTAATATAATAGAATAGCCTATACTAATCCAGTGCGAAAATAATTCGTTGGTGGTGTTAGGAGCAACGATCTGGGTGCTAAAGTAAAAAGATATAAGGAGGATATGAAAATGGCATTACCTTGTTTATCCCTGGAGGGGAAGATAGCTATTGTTAGCGGAAGCAGGCGTGGTATCGGTCGGGCGATTGCCCTTCTCTATGCTGAGGCGGGGGCGGATGTGGCCGTCTGTGATTACGTTGCCGCTGATGAGCTAGATGATACCG
>CAZYRA010000022.1:0-13383 GCA_964649385.1 uncultured Dehalococcoidales bacterium
TGTTTCAGAGACGCTCATGGTCTGGCACGCCTACGAAGGTGTTTCGAGTATAGATCAATGGATTTGGGACAAGGGAATGGGGGATTTGTGTTTAGAAGCACTGAGGTGCCCCCATTTTTAATACCGACTGCAGTGAGAGTTTTGTGGATTTTGGGAACTGAGCTATGGGTGAATATGAAATACCGGTGTACTAGAAGCTGCCGGTTGTAGTTGTATTGACATAGTCACGTATGTGCTTGGCCATCCTATCGTATGCCATGAAACTGTCTTTGGATGGAAGTATTAGAGGCCTTATCTCATCTCCATATCCTTTAGTAGCACAACCCAAAACCAAAACCCCTTCTTTGACTGGCTCATAATTTTTGATTGCATTTTCCGAGCCGGCGTCAGCACCCTCCACACTGATTACTTGTGCCAGCAGCTTAATATCGCTGTCGGCCAGTGCCAGTTTTGGCCATAAAGCTATTTCAGCTTCACCTCCTGCCCGTAGCGCATCTGCCAAATTAGCCAGGAGTGGTTCCTTCAGTGAAGTGTCATGATTCAGTATGTCTGCAATCTTTCCACCGCTCCACTTAAGGTCGACAATTTTCCCCTTCTTATTTTTTACCTTTACCTTTGCGTTCAAATTTTTCCAGATTTTTTTGTCCTTGCCTACATAACATTCCACGACATACAGGTAAAAAGCTGACCAGTTGTTCTCTGTAGTCAGACTACCTTGCCCGCGCCGGCCTGTCCCCAAATTCTGCATAACTGCGTATAGGAGTTTATCTATGTTGGTACCTTCTAATCTGATACACTTTTGCCTGCAATTTTCAGGCGGGTTTTCAGTTTTCTGAACAAAGTCGACTCCTTCGGCCGTTGAACCTATTCCTATTGAATCGAGATACGAGCTTAGCGTTTTCAGGTGTTCCGCTTGGATTGGTTTTAGATTAATAATCTTTGCCATGGTGTGTATTCACCTCCGAATTGCCACTTAATCTACAGCAAAAAAGAACCCCAACCAACCGCTGTTTAATCAGCAGTTCCGAAGGCCGGCGCTCTATCCGCTGAGCTATAGGAGTAAGATTGATGGGGTGAGTGAAGGGATTCGAACCCTCGATCTTCAGGGCCACAACCTGACGCCCTAACCACTAGGCTACACTCACCATAAGAGCATAAACATTATAGCCAAAAACCTCTTGTCCCTGCAATGTGTTGCGGGGTGATAAACAGGCTATTGTCGGCCCGGTGATGGCTTTTAGGTAAGCTCTACTATGGTAACCCCGGCTCCCCCCTCTCCGTACTCGCCGGGCCGGTATGATTTGACCAGGGGATGATGGGCAAGCTGCCTTCTCGCTACCAGGCGTATCGTTCCGCTGCCCTTGCCATGGATTACCCTTACCTGATACAGGCCGGCCATAACAGCGTCGTTCAGGTATTTATCCAGCTTTATCATGGCCTCATCTACAGTGAGATGGCGAAGGCGCACCTCGTTGGTTACCGGTTCCATCCGTCTATTCCTACTCATTAGCTGATAGTTAGTACCCCTTGTGCTAATTTTAGCACTACTAGGTGTGGTAGACAAAGAGTCTCCTTCCTACCCGCAACTGCTACGGCGTACCGGAAGGTCTACTCCAAGCTCTCTATCAAGTTCTGGCGGCTGGTTATTAAAGAGGCTTTATCCAGGAAGTCTTTTATTGAACTGCTTTGCTCTCTCAGCTTTTTCACCTCAGGCCCTATCGGGCTAATTGAGGTTGGGCTGTCGGCATAGGCGCCGTGGAAGGCAAAGTAGGCTTGGTTCAGCTTCCTGATGTGATAGCCCATTGAGGCGAGATACTGCCGTTTCTCTTCCATAAATTCTTCCGCCAGCCCGATTTCCCCCCCGGTCAGGTATTCATCAACCGTCATCCTTATCTCTCTCATCTCCCGGTTGAAGTCAAACCCCGATTCTTCCGCCTGGCCTTGGTTGTTGCTGTTTTCATGTTGGGGGTAATATTTCTGGTATACGATAGCTCCGATTTCCTTACTCGTCATACTGGCTACGGTTTCGTTTATGGTGGCGATTTCGTAGTTTGGGGACAGGCCGGTTAAGTCCAGGGTATATAGAATTCCCAGTGGCTTGAAGAACAGGTATTGATGCAGCCATTCCTCAGTTGCGGCGTCAATGGTAAACCTCAGACTTGCTTCATTGGTGACGAAGCTGGGGTAGGTTGAACCCAGGCCGCCGAGCCCCACTACCAGTGAAGAGACCCCTAATCTATCGGCCTCATCTTCGATAGCCTCCATTTTATCTATGCTGATGTCCTGCTTGAGAATAATCTCTCTGATGCTCTCTATACTGTCCCGGGGTGAAATCACCAGCAGGTGCGGCGGTCTCTCCAGCTTGAAATTTAGCGGGGGAAAGTTGATTTTCAGGCTTGTTATGGGGTTAAAGATTTCCTCTTCAGCCAGGGTCTCCTTTATCTGCTTTTCTATTATCCTTTCCACGGTTTTCTCCAGGCCCAGCTTCCTCTCCTGTAGCATAGTAAGCTCATTTTCCAGTAAAGCCGGGTCACCCTGCCTGGTGCCGCTGTTTACCCATTGAATTTCCCTCTCTAGGGTCTTCAATTGCTCAACAGTGGAAAAATACTCGGTAACTATGACGGCTTCATCGTCAATGTTTTCCAGCCAACCGTGGGCCCACTGGATTATTTCACCGGGTATAACCCGGGACTCCCAGGTCAAGATGCTGAAGCTATATGGCTTCACGATTGAATTCAGGTTCTCATCAAAATTCTGGGTTGTACCGCAGCCTGGGATGAACACCCCGGCCATTAGCAGGCTTACGATGAGGATTAGCTTTGTTTTCAAGTTGTTTCTTGTGTCCCCCGGCTTCAGGAATTAAGAACGGGACCGGAACTACCTAGTCCAACCTCGCTGCGGTTCTAGCCAGTTCCCAGGAATACCCATAGAGGTGCATTCCCTTACTCACGGCGATAATTTCACCGTCGTCCACCCCTATTTCTTCAGCCATATACTCCTTGAGCATCTGAATTGCCGCTAGATTGGAGGGGAAGCCGGCCCAAAGGTCCCAGGAGCGGAAGTAGATAACGAAATTGAGTCTGTTATTTAAGATTCTGGTATCGATGGACCTCAGGCAGGGCGGGTCTGATAGAAAGATAGACTGGGCGTCACCTACCGCCATAAAGGCCTGATTGGTATTGTAGCCGTCTTCCTTATACATTTTGATTACCTCGGCGATCTGCTTCTCCAGGTATTGGCCGTAGGTATACTGTTCTCCCTCAGCTTTATGGGCGGTCATCAAATAGGGAAGATAGCTATCGATATAATCCGCTGAGGTCGGTGGGGGCACTCCCTGCGGTACGTCAGGGGTTAAAGGTCTTATGCCAGGGCACTTGATCTTTACGGTCACAAATTCAAGCTCTTTCCGGCGCTCACCGGCATAGCTGCCCCGCTCAATCTCGTATTCCCGACCATTGGCTAGTACCTCGCGTAAGCAAAGGAACCATGCCTCAGAAAGGTCTCTGGCTTCAATTGATGAAATTCTCATTATTAACCCTCTCCGTTTGCATGTAATATCATTATAGCTGAAATTGGCTGACTGCTCAATGGATAGCGACCTCGGAAGGGCGATGCGGCACTGTTGGGCCGCTCGTTTTCAGGTTTAATCGGAAGTGGGACTGGCTCTTGGCAGGACTACCGCTTTTTAAAGAGGGCCAGGAACCTGTCCTCATAGTCCTCGAACAAGCCCCAGCGGTCAAGCTCATCTTTTAGCTCACGTGGTTCGCACTCACCCACATAGGCCATTCTAAAGAGCTCCTCAATCTTGACCCTGGCATCAGCTGGAATACCACTGGAATCGATATTTAGAAGCCCTCTGGCTCCCATTTGACGCAGGTTATTCTGTACCGAGCTCCCGGTTATCTCATAGATAAACTGCATTAGCGAGACATCCCAGAGCTCGTCCTCACCCTTAATGATAGAGGTTAGTGGTTCACCACGCTTATCAATCTCAGCATTCAGCCTGTCCACTACCGCAAGTAGACCGTCAGAGACAATATTGAGTTCTTTAGGCTCATTTCGGTAGCCATAAAATAGACCAGCAACATTAGTGTCGTGTTTGCTAATTAGCATATCGAAATATCTTCTTGCCTCAGAGCTAAATCCTTCCAGTTGGGAAAGATAGTAAGGGGTTACCACCTTTGGCTTCTGGGCAATGACCCTGCCTTCCCTAATCACGGTCTCACCGGCGTCTTCTACCATGTCCTTATAGACTGGTTCAGTGAGCAGGTAGTAGTAGATATTGGTTGTGCCAAAGGTAGCCAGGCTCTGCTTCGGCGGCCTCAATATCTTGGTGTTTCTGACTGCGTCTCTAATTCTCTCGTCACTTAGGTCCATATTCACTGCTCACCTTTCATAATATGGCTGCTAGTTCCTGCTTTAGTTCATCCAGCAACTTGAGGTATTCCGAATCCAGTTGGGACAGTCTCCGTCGCCACTCTGTCTGGAACTGGGGCTGCTTCTCCACATCTATTTGCATTCCCCCCAGTGAACCCAGCTGTTGCTGAAGTGCCTGCCTTACCTGAGCCTCGAACTCGGTCTTTAACGACAGGTAGGCTTGGTTTCTCTGCTGTTCCCCCATGTCTTGATAGTGGTCGAAGATATGCCTGATCTTGCTGTAGACATTCTCCAGGCCTACCTGGTCATTCTTTACTGCCTTCAAGCCGTCCATTGCCCGCCCGTTCATTTTCTTTGCCAGGTCGTTGTCGGGCAGGCTGATGTTCCTGATTAGTATAGCACTAAGCCCCTCTATGACATATTCTTTTATCTTATCATCGTACTTGCCCAGCTCGAGTACCAGGTTACAGTCTTCCGCGATATATCTGGCGGCTAGCCTTGACCCCTCGGGGATATACTTCCATCTCAGGCGTTCTTCTTCAGTCGCCTCACCCAAGCCCTCCACCTTTTCCATTGCTATCTCACGAGCACTCTTTATCTCACCCATCTCAGTCTCCGAGTATAATGTTTACCTACACCTAGAATTATATCAAATCTCAGGAAAAGCTCAAGTTTCTGCTCGCTGGTTTGTGTTCACCACTGGCGGTGATATAATCTATCTATATAATTTAGCCTGCCGGGTAGTGGATATTGGTGAAAAAAGACTTTGAGATTATCGACCATACCGCTGACGTTGGTGTTATTGCCTACGGCGATAATATCGGCCAGGCGTTTAGTAATGCGGCGAGGGCTTTGTTTAGCCTGATAACCGAGCTTGATTCTGTGGCCGAGGTCGTCTACCGGGATATAGAGCTTAGAGCGACTGATGAAGAAAGCCTGCTGGTGGAATGGCTGAATGAGCTCATTTATCTATTCGATACCGAGAACATTGTTTTCAAACGCTTTGATGTTACCGTACTCCCGAATGTAAGGCTTAGAGCGAGGAGCTATGGCGAGAAGGTGGATAGCTTGAGACACCAGCTGAAGACAGGGGTTAAGGCAGCTACCTACCATACGCTTAAGGTTGAGAAAGGCAATGGCTGCCGGGTACAGGTAATATTTGATATTTGAGAGAGGGGATAGGTAATGGCATTACCCTGGAGGGAAATAGTAAACAAGATAGATGACTATCGCTGGGAAATCCCGCCGGGCTATAAGCCGGGTATGCTGGTACCGGGTCTAGTCTATGCCAGTGAGTCTATGCTCGACCACACCTGGCATGAGCAGGCTTTCGAGCAGGTGGCCAATGTAGCCTTCTTGCCCGGTATCGTTGGTTACTCACTGGCAATGCCGGATATCCACTGGGGATATGGTTTCCCTATCGGTGGTGTTGCTGCCACCAGGGTCAGCGACGGGGTGATATCGCCCGGGGGTGTTGGATTTGATATTAACTGTGGCGTCAGGCTTTTGCGGACTAATCTTACCGGAGAAGAGGTAAGACCTAGGATTGAACGGTTGGTAGCCGAGCTTTTTGCTAATGTGCCCTCGGGACTTGGCTCGGAAGGCAAGATACGGGTGAGCGAAAAAGAGCTGGACCAGGTATTGATAAAGGGCAGTCGGTGGGCGCTGGATAAGGGTTATGGAAATGCTCGGGATATTATCGTTACTGAAGAGACGGGCTGCATGAAGGGGGCTAACCCGGATAAGGTAAGTCGCAAGGCTAAAAAGCGAGGCATCCCGCAACTGGGGACACTGGGTTCAGGCAATCACTTCCTGGAGGTGGAAGTGGTGGATGAGATCTATGACCAGGCGTCAGCCAGGGCTATGGGTATAGCTGATGTGGGACAGGTGCTGGTTATGATTCACACGGGTTCCCGGGGCTTTGGACACGAGGTCTGCGGAGACTATGTCAGGCTGCTCGGCGAAGCGGTGAGAAGATATGGCATCAGCCTGCCTGACCGACAGCTTGCCTGTGCCCCGGTAAAATCAGCGGAGGGACAGGACTACCTGGCGGCTATGTCGTGTGCTGCTAACTATGCCTGGACCAACCGTCAGTGTATCACCCACTGGGTCAGGGAGTCCCTTGCCAGAGTTCTTCAGAAGAGCGAAAAGGAGATAGGACTGGAGCAGATTTATGATGTCTGTCATAATATCGCCAAGATCGAGGAACACATAGTTAGTGGCAGGAAAGAGGCCTTGTGTGTTCACCGTAAAGGGGCAACCAGGGCCTTTCCGGCGGGACACCCCGACATCCCCGATATCTACCGTGATATCGGGCAGCCGGTTCTCATCCCCGGCGATATGGGGCGTTGCTCCTATGTTGCAGTGGGGACGGAGAGAGCCATGAAGGAGTCATTTGGCTCTACCTGCCATGGGGCAGGGCGGTTACAGAGCCGCTCTGCTGCTCGACGTAGCCTCAAAGGTAGTGAGGTGGCCAGGGAACTGGCAGCCCGGGGAATTACGGTTAAAGCGGGTAGTATGACATCACTGGCTGAAGAAGCCTCCTCGGCTTATAAGGATGTCAATGAGGTGGTTGATATCACCGATAGAGCAGGTATCTCTCGTAAGGTAGCCAGGATAGTCCCGATAGGTGTAATCAAAGGTTAGTAGACAAGGGAGGGAGAGCAGTGTATTTCCGAAGTGTCGTTGGTGCTATAGGGCATACCCCGCTGGTAGAAATGGCTCAGATGAGTCCCAATAAAAGGGTAAGGATTCTGGCCAAGCTGGAGGGGCAGAGCGCTGGTGGAAGCGCCAGCGTTAAGGATCGGATAGCCAGGTATATGATAGAGCAGGCGGAGCAGGCTGGGGAACTGGCCGGGGGTAGGATTATCATTGAGGCCACCAGTGGTAATACCGGGATAGCTCTAGCCTGGCTGGGGCATAGAAAGGGGTATCGGGTTGCTATTGTGATGCCGGATAATGTGAGCCGGGAGAGGCAGCAGGTACTCAGGGTCTTTGGCGCCGAGATTATTCTCACTGATGGGTCTTATGGAATTGCAAAGGCTATTGATACTGCCGGTGAACTGGCTGCTAGAGACAAAAAATACTATATGCCCGACCAGTTCTCCAACCCGGCTAACCCGCTGGCTCACTACGAGACTACCGGTATCGAAATAGTGGATGATTTCCCCTATCAGCGGATTGATGCCCTGGTTGCTGGCATTGGCACTGGGGGTACCATAGCTGGTGTTAGCCGTCGGCTGAAGGAGAAGTACCCTGATATTAAGGTGTTTGGCGTTGAACCGCCCCCTGATGATAATATCCAGGGGCTGAGGTGCCTTGGGGACTATGTTCCACCTATTCTGGATTTAGGCTTGATTACGGAGAGGGTTACTGTTACCAGCAAACAGGCGGCTGAGGTTACCAGACAGTTATTGGATAAGGAAGGGATTTTTGCCGGGTTATCATCAGGGGCCGCAGTTTATCAGGCCATCAGGGTCGCCGCTGAGCTGGACGAGGGCAATATAGTAGTGGTGCTGCCTGACGGTGGTTGGAAATACCTGAGTCTGGACTTCTGGAATAAAGGAAAATGAGCGGTTGCCGGGCAGCCCGAATCTACCTGCCTCACTGCAATTGAGATGGCTCAATACTAACTTCCTCGCCGCCATCTATACACCAGCGGTGCGGCGATGGCAGTGGCCAATGCGGCGATAATACCAAAGGTGAGCCACCAACTGCGCTCACTTGGTGGTGCCGGGGGTGGTGAAGTCTCCTCTTTAACGGTAAAGGAACCGGATAGGCCGTTAACATCTACCGAGTAGATGCCCGTCTCATCGTGGGAGGTGGTAAAGGTCACCGTTTCGCTGTCACCGCCGGCAACGGTTACCCCCACTGTTTCTGCTATCAGCCCGTTGATCTTGAGGGTTGCGGTATGGTTGCCGGCTACCTCTCCCGTGTTGGCCACCAGAAGACTGATAGCTACCGGTTCGCCGGCACTAACCTCAGGTGGGGAGATGCTCAGTGAGCCTATAGTAAAGGCAGCCGGTGCCGTTGATAGTGGTGCGGTAACGGCGAAGGCGGTGAAATGACCTACCGGAGCGGTAATGGTATTAGTTTCCGGATTGACTATGGATTCTAACTCCTGCCACCTGGCAGCATCCTCATCGTAATAGGCGATGCTCAGCTCTTCTTCAGCTACATCGGTGGGGATATCGGCTGGATCATAGCTCCAGGTCAGGGTAACCGGCGGGTCGAAGGTGGCACCGTCGGGTCCCAGTTGATAGGGCAGTCCGACAACGCCGACGCTCTCAGGTGGGTCAGGGACACTTTCGATAGCGATAAACTCTACATTGGTAAGCGGGTTACCCTCTCCGTCCAGGGCGGTGGCCCCATCGGGAATAGTAATACTGATTATCTTATCCTCGGAGACGAACTCATTAGAGTCAGCGGCAAAGTGGGCGGTGATATCCATTGCATTGATAACCCTTATTTCTGTGGGGTTCTCAATGCTGGTTGATTCTCCATCCCAGATAGGCTCTCCGCTCCAGTTGACGAAGTGGTAGCCGGATTCCGGTATTGCCTCAAGGATAATACTGTCACCATTCTTGATGTCAATGACAGCAGGATAGGAACATGGTGTATCCTCATCCTCAATAGCAATAGTACCGGTATCGTTCGGGCTGACATCCACCTCAATGCTAATAGTGCTCACAGTCGTCGAACCTGACGACCCGCCGCCGCCTCAGCCAGCTTCGACCGGCTTTGCTGTGAACAGTACCGCTATCAGCGGTACTACCAGTGCAAGGGCGACCCACAACGGGGTTGTTTTAAACAGTTTCCTATTCATTTCCCTTATCCTTATTTTGGTGTAAAACAATAATTTACTCTTTAAATGCCCCCGGAATGGCTTGTGTCTTCATAATAACCGAGTAACATTATCATAACAGTAACTAATGATAACATACCGGGTGTTAGTTATCAAATAGTCATCAGGAATCGCTTATGCTTTTCTATCTTTCAACCCGCCTGTATCCATAATACTATATAGTATATGCCAACCCCAATTAGTATTAGAGAGGTTACTATTATGGAAGATAGCTTGGCATTCCCGCTGCTAAAACGAAGCCTGTGGATGTTTAACAGGATAGCTTAATATTAACTTCTTCTGCGCCGTCTATACACTAGGGGAATAACTATTGCCAAAACTACAGCTGTGATGATAACACCAGTAAGCCAACTGTCAAATCTGCCTCCTGGTACCGGGATAATGGGTGGTGTCGAAGTCTCTTTGACCACGAATGAACCAGTGAGTTCATTAATAGCTACTAAGTAAGTACCTGCTTCATCCTGAGATGTGGTAAAAGTCATCGTTTCACCAACGCCACCGGCAAGAGTTATTTCCTCTGTTTCTGCTATCACCCCATTTATCTTGAGTGTTATAGTGTGGCTACCTTCTTGCTCACCGGTGTTGGTCACCAAAGCGCTGATGGTTACTAGTTCACCTATATCTACCTCAACAGGATTGATGGCTAACGAATCTGTAGTGAAGGTTGCCGGTGCCGGTGGTGGTGGGGGGGCCATAATGGCAAAGGTAGTTAAGTGGCTTACCATCGCCATAATGGTATTTGCTTCCGAGTCAGTCACGGATTCAAAATTTACCCATTGACCGGCATCCTCATCATAATAGGCAATAGTTAAATCCCTTTCATCTACTCGTGGAGGTATTTCCGCCGGTGGATATTGCCAGGTCAAAGTAGCTGGTGGGTCAAAGGTGGTCCCGTCGGGTTCTAGGTCATAGGCTGTCCCAACAATATTACCCTCTTCAGGCATTGGTAGCATCTCATTAATAGTAAACTCTATGTCGGTGAGTAGGTTCCCTTCTCCATCGAGAGTAGTAGCCCCCTCGGGGATATTAATAGTAACTATTTCATCCCCAGAGGTAAACTTCCGGGCATCGGCGGCAAAGTGGGCGGTGATATCCATTGCATTGATAACCCTTATTTCTGTGGGGTTCTCAATGCTGGTTGATTCTCCATCCCAGATAGGCTCTCCGCTCCAGTTGACGAAGTGGTAGCCGGGTTCCGGTATTGCCTCAAAGAGAACATTGTCACCGGTCTCAGCGTCAACAGCCTCGGGATAGGAATTAAGAGAACACGGCGTGTCCCCAGCTACTTCGATAGAACCGCTACCCAGCGGGCTGACATCTATCTCAAGACTCACGGTCGTCGGACCTGACGACCCGCCGCCGCATCAGCCAGCCTCGACTGGCTTAGCCATAAGTAGCAATACTGACGTAAGTGGTAGTGCCAGAGCTAGACACAGGATAGACATTCCGAACAATCTTCTCTGCATTTCTCTCCCACCTCCTGGTTTGACAATTTCATATTGCTTCGATTTCAACTCGCCTGTACCCATAATATTAGGAGGTATATTCCTACTCCGATCAATACCCATGAGGTTATCATGCGGATGACTGTCTGAGCGCGGGTAAGTTTTTCAAACCAGGAGGAAACCCGGCTCACGCCGAATGATAGCGAAATGCCGAATATTAGTACCGGGAGCCCGGTGCCGATGGCAAACACTGCGGGTAATGCTATGCCCCCGGTCGATTTAAAAGACATCGGGATTAGTACTCCGAAGTACAAGACGGCGCTGTAGGGACAGAAGGCTAAGGCGAAGAGAATCCCCAGTAAAAAGCTGCCTGCCATTCCCCAGCGGCTGACCCTGTTACTTATTGATGATAGCTTGGCATTCCCGCTGCCAAAACGAAGCCTGTGTATATTTAACAGGATAGCTCCAACCGCAATCAATATTGGGCCCAGGATTTTCTCGCCGGTGTCTTGCAGCAGTGAGGCTATTCCGGGAATTTCCAGCCCAGCCTTGACGATTAACACGCCCAGCACAGAATAGGCTAGCACCCGCCCCAAGGTATAGAGCACGCTGGCGGTAACTGCATACCGGCGTTCGTCAACCCCCCGGCTGATGTAGGCTATCGCTGCGATGTTGGTAGCCAGGGGGCAGGGGCTTATCGCAGTGAGTAGGCCCAGGGAGAAGGCTACGATTATGGGAGTCCCCAGGATGCCGGAAGAACCGGAAATAAGACCACCGAAATCCATCAGTTGGTACCCTCGAGTGCGTTCGTAACCTTATTTTTTATTAAAAGGGTAAAACCTTCGTCATCTCCTATGAATTCCCAGATTTCAGTCACGTGCTCAATATTCTCGTTATCACCCGTCACGGTATTGATGAAAAGCTGGGAGGTGTAGGCGCCGTACTTCTCGATAATGACGGCATTGCTGTCATCCTGAACGTTGACCGACTCAAAGGTGAGCTTGCCGCTATCCAGTTCTTCTTGGAAATAGGCTTCCAGGGCGTAGAGCGTCGCTGCCTCGGCATAGTTGCAGGAGGAACAGCGGTTGGTCCGGTGAAAATAGACCGCATCTACCCGGTCTGCTCCGGGGGTAGGGCCGGGTTCAGGCGTGGGTGTGCTCTGTTCATTTAGTATCAAAACAGCATACTTGGAGAAATGTTCAATCTGAGTGGCTACCGTGTGCCCCTTGGTATCCACCTGTTTATAGAGCATTGCCTCCCACCTGCCATCTTCATAACAGGCGATATAAACATCATTCTCTTTCAGCCCTTGCGGTAGTTGGGCAGGGTCGTAGCTGAGAGTAAGCTTGAGCGGGGGATTAAAAGAGGCTCCTTGTGGCCTCAAATCATAGACCGGGCCAACATAGTCGGTGCCTTCCGGTATGGGTGGTGGGTTCGGGTCAATTACTGCCTCGATGGTCTGGAGGGGTTTCTTGTCGCTGTCCAGAATTGTGGTGCCGCTCTCTATAGAGAGACTGATTTCACTATCGGCAGAGGCTGCCAGAGTGCTTGACTCTAACTTTCCCTGACTATCAACTGTGACATCACATCTTGCCCCGAGCAGGTCTATCTCTATTTGGTAGGTTGTCGGCTCTCCACCATTAACTACTTCGGGTGTATCGGGTGATGCCGTACAGCTTACCGTAAGAAAAAGACCTATTGATAGTCCTATCGATACTAGTAAGTATTTCTTAAAGGAATCTGTTACTTTCATTGGAGTCTGCTCACTTTCTTAAATGGATTTAGAGTATTGGACCGGCATCTCGTATCCGGCAGCCGGTAGTTTTTCTACCGTTCGCTTGTTTCCTCCTGATCCAGGGCAGAGTTGATAATCTGACTGATTTCAGTCTTGCTAGGCACTCGTCCCGAGCAGACCAGTTTCTCATTTACTACCAGGCCGGGCGTAGTCAGGATAGAATACTCTATGATTTTGTTGATGTCTTGGATATATTCAACACTGGCGTCAATACCGAGTTCCTTTACTACTTCCCTGGTGGTACTGGCTAGCTGGTGACACCTGGCACATCCGGGACCGAGAATCTTGATATCCATTTTCTACTCCTTCACTCCAGTCCCACTTCTTTTAACGCCGACATCAACGATTCTTTACTTGGGCAGACCCCCATTATACTGACCAGGTCTCCGATAACTAACGCCGGTGCTGTAGTCAAATTATACCTTTCGAATACCTCGTTGCGCCCTTTATAGGTAATTACCTCTACCCTATCTCCAAATTCGTCCTGGATTTCCTTGAGCAGTCTGGATAGGCTGATGCCGCCGGAGCAGGTGGGAATTGACAGGAACACCTCTATCTTTACCTTGTTCATAGTCCACCCTCCCTTAATGCGTTGTCTAGGGTCGTTCGGCTGGGACAGATACCCTCGATTCTTATCTTCTCATTAATAACCACCGCCGGCACGCAGCCGAGCCTATATTCCTCGAATTTAGCTACCGCCTCCTCCCCGATCAGCTTGCTTACCTCCAGCTTGCCCTTGTGCTTTTTGGCGTACTCGTCAGCCAGCGCCAAGATAGCGACACACCCGGGACAGGGCGGGTCCCCACTGAATACCTCCATCCTTACTTTCATATTCATACCCCCCGTCCCTTTTTTATTGCTTTTTCTATCTCTTCTTCAGAGATAAGCTTTCCTGCTGAGAT
>CAZYRA010000023.1:0-13254 GCA_964649385.1 uncultured Dehalococcoidales bacterium
CACGCTCCGCTGCTTGTGCGGGCCCCCGTCAATTCCTTTGAGTTTTAGCCTTGCGACCGTACTCCCCAGGCGGGACACTTAATGCGTTAGCTACGGCACAGAGAGGGTCGATACTCCCTATACCTAGTGTCCATCGTTTACGGCGTGGACTACCAGGGTATCTAATCCTGTTCGCTCCCCACGCTTTCGGGCCTCAGCGTCAGATGCAGCCCAGAAAGCCGCCTTCGCCACTGGTGTTCCTCCCGATATCTACGCATTTCACCACTACACCGGGAATTCCGTCTCCTTCTGCTGCCCTCTAGTTCAACAGTATCAGATGATCCCTCCCCGTTAAGCGGGGAGATTTTACACCTAACTTGAAAAACCGCCTGCGCCCTCTTTACGCCCAGTAAATCCGAATAACGCTTGCCTCCTACGTATTACCGCGGCTGCTGGCACGTAGTTAGCCGAGACTTATTCCTCAGGTACCGTCATTATTCGTCCCTGAGAAAAGGGGTTTACAACCCGAGGGCATTCTTCCCCCACGCGACGTTGCTGTGTCAGGCTTTCGCCCATTGCACAAAATTCCTTGCTGCTGCCTCCCGTAGGAGTCTGGGCCGTATCTCAGTCCCAGTGTGGCTGATCGTCCTCTCAGACCAGCTACCGATCATCGCCTTGGTAAGCCATTACCCCACCAACTAGCTAATCGGACGCAAGCCCCTCCCCAAGCGTCCGAAGACTTTAATGGTACCGCATTACCGGTACCATTACATAAGGTATTAGCTCTAATTTCTCAGAGTTATCCCTTACTTAGGGGTAGGTTACTTACGTGTTACTCACCCGTTTGCCACTATCTTGATAAATCAAGACCGTTCGACTTGCATGCATAAGGCACGCCGCCAGCGTTAATCCTGAGCCGGGATCAAACTCTCCAAATAAAAAATTGACTTAGTTTGAACCTTCCTTCCGCTATTCAATTGTTAAGGTGCTATCCTGACGTTTAAAATGCTATCATAGTCCCAAGATTTTGTCAACATAACCTGCTGGTCGGTATGATTGGTGACACTTGCCCTCCTTAATCTTTAATAAAGGGATTGATTTATCGAAATGAAGTGATGTATATTAAACGTAAAATAGGAAAGGAACCAACATTAAGGAGGTGTCCAATGCCTGAGATAGTAGTTGGGAAGGTGACCGAATTCTTTGCCCACCCGGTAGTAGCAGGGATTGAGCTAAATGCGCCCCTGAAGGTAGGAGATAGAATCCATATTAAGGGGCATACCACTGATTTGGAGTTTGCCGTTGAGTCAATGCAGGTTGACAATGCAGAGGTTGACCAGGCTAACGCAGGAGACAATATCGGGATTAAAGTCAGCGACCGGGTCAGACGAGGAGACATAGCCTACAAGATTACCGACTAAAGGAAATCTACTACCTGCCAGTAATCGGACCTGATGCGCCAGCTAATGACCATTCGTCATGATGAGCCTTACTCCAAGTGGCTAGGCGAGGTTTTTAAGGAGGTTAGCCATCTCGATGGCGTGTTCAGCGGCTTCAGCTCCTTTATTCCCCATCTTGGTTCCGGCACGCTCAATAGCCTGCTCCAGGGTATCAGCCGTAACCACACCAAAAATAACCGGCAGCCCGGTATCCAAGCCGACGTTAGCCACGCCCTTACTTACCTCAGCGGCAATATAATTAAAGTGAGGTGTGCCGCCACGAATAACGGCGCCGAGACAGATAACGGCATCATATTGCTTTGACTGGGCCAGCTTCTTAGCTACCAGCGGAATTTCAAACGAGCCTGGTACCCAGGCAACATCAATATCCGCCTCAGCGACACCATGGCGAATCAGGGTGTCCTGTGCCCCCTCAAGCAGCTTCCTGGTGACAAAATCGTTAAACCGGGAGATAACCAGACCAAACTTCAGCCCCTCCCCCAGCAGCATGCCCTCAAATTGTTTGCTCATTACCCCCTCCTTTTATGAGATTATTTACGGTATATCTTTGATAAAGTAGCCTTTTTACCGCTACCTAGCTATTGGCAGCACTCTCTATACCTAGCTTGTGGCCCATTTTTTTCTGTTTTGTTTCCAGATACTGGCGGTTATGCGGGTTGGGCAGAGTAATTATGGGCACTGTCTCGACAACCTTAAGCCCATAACCTTCCAGACCGATCACCTTCTTGGGATTGTTAGTCAGCAATCGAATCCGGTGCAGGCCTAAGTCTGCCAATATCTGAGCACCGATACCATAGTCCCGCAGGTCCGGGGCAAAGCCCAGGGACAAATTAGCCTCTACTGTATCCAGCCCTTCATCTTGAAGGGCATAGGCACGGAGTTTATTGTGGAAGCCGATGCCTCGTCCCTCCTGCCTCATATAGAGGAAAACACCCCTCCCCTCCTCAGCAATTGCCTGCAGCGCCAGGTCAACCTGCTCACCGCAATCACAGCGGAGGCTGCCGAGCACATCACCGGTAAGGCATTCACTATGGGCCCGTACCAGCACCGGCTCTTCAGAAGATAAGTCTCCCATCACCAGAGCTAAATGCTCAGCAGGGTCGATATCACTCTTATAAGCAATAGCAGTAAATTTACCATGTTTGGTCGGCAAACTGGCCTCAGTGACCCGGTGCACCAATTTCTCATGACGGCGGCGATAGTTAATAAGGTCGGCGATACTGATAATCCTAATGCTGAACTTTTCTGCGATTACCTCGAGCTGCGGCAGCCTTGCCATAGAGCCGTCTTTATTCAGGATTTCACAGATAACCCCGGCGGGATAGAGACCGGCCAGTCTGGTCAGGTCAACGATAGCCTCAGTATGCCCCACCCGCGCCAGTACGCCGCCCTCTCTAGCCCGTAGGGGAAACATATGCCCCGGCTGGGACAAATCATCAGCAGTAATAGACGGGTCAACCATTGCCTTCACTGTCTCCGCTCTGTCCGCAGCCGAAATACCGGTGCTTACTCTGTGTTTTGCCTCTACGGATACGGTAAAGGCAGTAGAGAACTTTGAGGTATTATCACTGACCATCAGGGGAATTTTCAGTTCATCCAGCCGCTCGCCCGTCATCGGTAAGCAGATTAACCCCCGGGCATGTATGCTCATAAAATTAATCGCTTCAACGCTAACCTTTCCGGCAGCTATCGCCAGGTCGCCCTCGTTCTCCCTGTCCTCATCATCGACAATAATAATAAACTTGCCTGCCTTGATATCCTCAATGGCTTCAGGAATGGTCGCTAATCCCATCTTTATTCCCCTTTAGTATAATTAGCCTAAATTAACCTGAAGAAAAGCCGTGCTCCTCGAGGAACTCAGCCGTTATACCTGGGCGGTAGGGTTGGCTAAACCGCTCCACGTATTTAGCAATGATATCCACCTCCAGATTGACCAGGTCGCCTACCCGCTTACTGCCCAGAGTAGTATTTTTACGGGTATAACCAACTATAGAGACCGTAAACGAATCGGTATCTCTATCCAACACAGTTAGGCTAATCCCATCAACAGCAATAAAACCCTTGGTCACTATATAATGCATAATTTCGGCCTGGGTTTCAAATCTCACTATTGTTGCCTCACCGTCCTGCGTAACCGATACTACCCTTCCTGTATCATCAATATGCCCTTGAACCAGATGCCCCCCCAGTGGCCTCTCCAGAGTTAGCGGCCGTTCCAGATTAAGCTCACTCCCGACTCCGAGCCGCCCGAGGTTGGTCCGCTTTAGTGTCTCTGGCATCACATCAACAGAGAAGGAATTAGCGGTAAAACTGGTTACGGTCAGACATACCCCATTCACAGCAACGCTCCCGCCCATTTCCATTCCCCCCATTACCTTACTGGCGGAGATAACAAGACCGTTCGACTTCGCTAACGCAATCCTGCCTATCTCTTCTGTAATTCCGGTAAACACTTCTAGCTCACTTTACTCCGGTTAATACTGCCTTCTTAGAGAATCTCGTTAATTATTACTATCCCTGTTTTTGGCCACCACATACCCACACACCATCAAGTCTTCACCAAACCCTTCCACACTTACCTTATCTAATCTAAGTGAGTCTACCACCTTATCAACTCCCCTGCCGGCAACCGCTGTCCTGGCTTCCTTACCGCCAATAATAATAGGAGCAATGAAGGCGATAACCTTATCGACAAACCCACCGTCGAAGAGAGAGCCGAGCAGGATCCCACCCCCCTCAACCAGGACGCTGGTAATTCCTCGCACACCCAGTGCTTTCAACATCTCCCCCAGGTCTACCTGGCCATCTAGCGAGGACAGTTCTAATAGCTCAGCACCTAATCGGGTAAACGCCGCTTTCTCTCCCGGTTTGAGGGGCCCGCCCAGGGCAAGTGCTGTTATACCCGGCTCGGCAAATACCCGGGCGGTCAGCGGTGTACGCCCATTACTATCCACGATGACCCGCAGCGGTTGCTTCTTAGCCGTTTTACCTTTACTACTGCACCGTACAGTAAGATGAGGGTCATCAACCAGCACGGTATTGACGCCGACCATAATAGCATCGCTGATATAGCGCAGGTGATGGACCTGCTTTCTGGCTGCCTCGCTGGTAATCCACCTGGAGTCCCCGCTCCTGGTAGCAATCTTCCCGTCCAGGCTCATAGCAAACTTCACCGTAACGAAGGGGATGCCTTCAGTGATAAATTTAATATAGGCTTCGTTAATCTGTCTGGCCTCGGCTTCGTGCCCACCGAAGTGTACCTTAATACCCGCCTCCTCCAGCTCCTCTTTACCCTGCCCCGACACCATGTGATTGACATCAAGCGTAGCCAGATAGACCTCACGAATACCGGCAGCAATGATTGCCTGGGTGCAGGGTGGAGTCCGACCGTAGTGGCAACACGGCTCCAGGGTAACATACATCACACCACCGCGGGTCCGTTCACCGGCCTGCTTCAGGGCGACTATCTCGGCATGGTCGGAACCCGGCGGCTGTGTATAGCCCTGCCCGACAATTTCACCATTATTGACTATTAGTGCGCCGACCGCAGGGTTAGGACTGACCTGTCCCAGAGCCAATCTAGCCAGGGAGAGCGCCTGCGCCATATAGTCCATAATAGTTTCATTCTAGCACCACGCTTTCAAGAAGTGCAAACCACCTCAAGCGATAGGTTCTATCCATACTGGATAGAAGAAATGAGATAGGTTATAATTAGGGCTGAATTAAGGGGAGGAAAGCAGCTAAATAGATGAGGGCCTATTTCCGCCAGATTATGGTAGTTGTTCTAATAGCGGTAGGAGTTTTTTTCCTGTTGCAGACCACCATCCAGAGCTTCGTAGTCGTCGGCTCGAGTATGATGCCCAGTTATGAGGACGGCCAGCGACTGCTGGTCAACAAGGTTTTCTACCGTTTCGGTGAGCCTGAAATGGGTGATGTCATTGTCTTTCAACCACCCACCAGCCGGCGTGTTGACTACATTAAACGCATCATCGCTGGGCCCGGTGATACGGTAGAGATAAAGGGGGGGGTGGTATACGTCAATGACGTAGCGATAAGCGAATCATACATTAGTGCCCACCCTTCATATACCATGTCCCAGAAAAGAATCCCTGAGAATGAGTACTTTGTCCTCGGGGATAACCGCAACAACAGTAACGACTCCCATAACGGTTGGACCGCGGAACGTGAGGATATTATTGGCAAGGTCTGGATATCAATCTGGCCGCTGGGACTTACCCCTGACTATAACCTAAGGGAGCAGCTAGCTGCGGCCGAACTCCTTCCTTAGTTGCCCCAGGCTTAGATGAATCATGGCCGGTCTCCCGTGAGGGCAGCTATGGGGAATAGCCGTCTGTTCCAGTTGCCGTACCATTTCACGCATCTCATCATCGGTTAATATCTGTCCGGCTCTCACCGCGCTGTGGCAGGCGATGGATATCGCTACCCACTCGTCCCAGTCAGTCTGGCCACGCTCGCCATCCATTAGCTCCCTTATTACTAATGACCAGTCACGGCCGGCTAGCCAGGCCGGTACTGTACGGACGATAAATGTCCCCTTCCCAAACGGCTCAACAGAGAAGCCAAATTCGGCGAGATTTTCACAGCGTGTCTTCAGGATTTCTTCCTGCCTGGGAGTGACCTCAAACGGTACCGGTTCAAGCATGGTTTGCATATCTATTCTGCGTCGCGACCTCTGGTCCTTAATCTGCTCAAAGAGGATACGCTCATGGGCGGCATGCTGGTCAATAAGGTAAAGCCCGTCGGGACCCTCGGTGATAATGTAGCTGGCGGATAGCTGCCCTACCACCCGTAGCACCGGTAGGGACGACGCTGGCGTTTGGGGAGCTTTCGGTAGTGAGTCTGTCAGGCCGGCGCCCCCCCCTGATGGCCACAGCATCTGTGCCGGTACTGAAGATGCCTGATAGGTGGCCCTTATCTCCTCGACCTTCGGCACCGGCGTTTGCTCGATTAGGGTCTGCCGGACTGCTCTCTGAACGGTGCTGAAGGCCGTCTGTTCACTGCGGAACTTTACCTCGGTCTTGGCCGGGTGAACATTGACGTCCATCTCTCCGGGGGATAGTGAAATATTAATGATAGCTACCGGGTGCTTCCCTACCATCAAGAGTCCGTGATAGGCCTCCTCCACTGCCCATGCCAGCATACGGTGGCTCACCCAGCGGCGGTTGACAAAGAGGCTCAAGTAGTCCCGGCTGGATCGGCTTACCTTCGGTGAGCCTACCATCCCTGCTATCAGAGGCAAGGCGGCCCCTGCTTCACCCTGACTGGCCTTAATCTCAAGCATGCTCTGGGCTATCTCAACGCCATAGACCTGAGCTACGCTATCTATCAAACGCCCGCTGCCCGGTGTCCGCAAGGTAACCCGGTCGTCAAGTGATAAGGTAAACCTGACCTCAGGAAAAGCAAGCGCATACCGGCTGACGATATTAGCGATGTGGCTGTTTTCCGTAGCCACTGACCTGAGGAATTTCAGTCTTGCCGGCACCCTGCGGAAGAGGTTCTCCACGGTAACCGTAGTCCCTTTAGAGTGCCCCCGGCTGCCGCATTCAACGACTGCCCCGTCCTGCAAACGAATATAAGCGCCCGCCGATTCACCGCCGGCACAGCTAGTAAGCTCTACCTCAGCCGCGGCAGCGATGCTGGGTAGCGCTTCGCCACGAAAACCAAGGCTCAAGATAGTCTCCAGGTCCTCCAGGTTGCCTATCTTGCTGGTAGCATGTCTGTCAAAGGCAAGCCCTACCTCTTGCGGTGGTATTCCCGACCCGTTGTCGGTCACCCTTATCCGGCTCACCCCACTCCCCTTCACCTCAACCGAAATCTGGGTAGCGCCGGCATCCAGTGAATTTTCCACCAGTTCCTTGACCACCGAGGCCGGTCTCTCCACTACCTCACCGGCAGCAATCCGGGATACTATCTGAGGGGCTAGAACCCTGATCGACATCTCAAATTCTTATTCCACTTTCTCCAGCTTGGCAAAGCTCAAAAGAAGCTTCTTTACCCCGGCCCCGTTGAAAGCGATCACTACCTCGTTATCACCATCTACCGCCTGGCAGCTTACCACCACTCCGTTGCCAAACACAGAGTGACGGATATGGCTGCCGGCCTTTAGTTCCTCGGTAGGCAGGCTGTCTTGGGGATGCACTGGTGGATCTGTTCGGCTCTCTGTTCCTGGCCACAGACCACCACCCGAGACCAGGTGCCGCGGTATATCGTCTAAGAAGCGCGAGGGATTATTTACTGCACTTCTTCCCATCAGGCTGCGGCGGAAGGCGCGGATCAGATATACCCTATCCCCGGCCCTGGTGATGCCGACATAGCATAGCCGTCGCTCCTCCTCCACCTGCGCCGGGTCGTCAAGCGATCTGAAGTGGGGCAGGATACCGTCTTCCATACCAACGATAAATACCATGGGAAATTCCAGGCCCTTGGCCTGGTGCAGGGTAATCAGGGTCACCGCTGCTACACTCTCATCAAGACCGTCAATATCGGAGACCAGGGCCACACCTTCTAAAAATGCGGTCAAGCCCTCCCCGGGCTCAAAATCGCTATACTGCTGGGCCACCGTGCGTAGCTCTAGGATATTGTCCCAGCGTTCCTCTCCATCCGGCTGGGCCAGTAGATACTCCCGGTAACCGGAGCGCTCTATAGTCAAATCAAACAAATCAATTAGGTTAAGCTCCTGGCTACGGGCAACAAGTTCCTCTATTATGTCGAAAAAACTGACTAGCGCCCGGGTAATATGAGGGGTAAATGACGGCGTGTCATCCTTTGACTCAGCGATATGGCGTAGTGTCTCGTACTGAGATATTCCCATTGACTGCGCCCGGCTGGACAACCCGGCCAGCGTCTGCTGACCGATACCGCGTCCGGGAACATTGATTATACGGAGAAGACTGATGATATCATCAACGTTCTGGATAAGCCTGAGGTACGCAATAATATCCTTGACCTCACGCCTCTCGTAGAAGCGGGTACCGGCGACCAGCTTATAGGGTGTGCCGAAACGAACAAAGGTTTCCTCAAGGACCCTGGATTGGGCATTAGTCCGGTACATTACGGCGCAGTCCCCCAGCTTGGCCTTTCCCTGGCTCACCAGACACTCTATCTCGTTGACGACAAACTGGGCTTCTTCCTGCTCGGTATAGGTCTCAACCACTGTAGTCAGCTCACCTGCCTCGTTGTTCGTCCACAGGTCCTTGGGCTTACGCTGTTGGTTGGCTGAGATTAGATGTGAGGCTGTTTCCAGAATATTCTTGGTCGAGCGGTAGTTCTGCTCCAGCAGCACTACTTCAGCCTCGGGATAGTCCTTCTCAAAGTTCAGGATATTGCGCAAGTCGGCAGACCGCCAGGAGTAAATCGACTGGTCAGGGTCGCCGACAACGCATATATTACGGTACTTGTCCCCTAGCTGCTTTATCAGTTCGTACTGGACCAGATTGGTATCCTGAAACTCATCGACATGGATATGCCGGTATCTTTCCTGGTACCGGGACAAGACCTCAGGGCTGTTCCGGAACAGCTGTACTGTTTTCATCAGTAAGTCATCAAAATCAAGAGCATTACTTTCCCCGAGTAGTTGCTGATAGCGCTCATAGACCCGCCCCGCCACCTCACTAAAATAGCTACCGCCCTGTCTTAGGTAATCGGCTGGGGTTATCACCTGGCTCTTGGCCGCCCCGATGGCTGAGGATATCGCCCGGGGAGCATACTGCTTGGGGTCGAAACCCACCTCCCCGATAGCCCGCTTTATCAGGCTTATCTGGTCAGCATCGTCATAGATGACAAATCTGGGGTCAACGCCCGCTGATTGGCCATCCCGGCGCAGGATACGGACACAAATGGCATGAAAGGTGCCTAGAGTTAAGTCCTTTACCTCACTGCGGGCAAGCTGGTAAAGCCTTGCTTCCATCTCTCGGGCAGCCTTGTTGGTGAAGGTAACCGCTATAATATGGTGGGGGCTGATCCGGCAGACCTTGATAAGATATGCGATACGGTGGGTGATAACTCTGGTCTTGCCGCTGCCGGGACCGGCCAGAATAAGTACCGGACCGCTGATCGCCTCTACGGCTTTCTTCTGCACAGGGTTAAGCTCAGCTAGAATATCCATCTTGGCTAATTATAGCACTATCGATAGAGAGTTCCAAAGGAGAGACCCTTGGTGATATAAGTAGTGTGTGTTATATAATGAACCCTTGAATGAGTGTAATGGGAGTTAATGATGGCATCTGTGGAAGAGGTACTGGAGAGACTCAAGAGTATGGCTAGGCCTGATCAGCTGGAAGGGATGGCCAAATACGGGATGGTAGTTGAACGAAGATTAGGGGTATCTACCCCCAACTTGAGAAGAATGGCAAAAGAACTGGGGCAGAACCACAAACTTGCGTTAGAGTTATGGAAGACTGGAATAGCTGAGGCGAGGCTCGTAGCAGCGATGACCGACGATCCTGAAAAGCTGACAGAGGGACAGATGGAGGACTGGGTGAAGGGTATCAACTCCTGGGACGTCTGTGACCAGGTGTGCGTGAACCTTTTTGAAAAGGCCCCTCTCGCTTGGAAGAAAATTACCGATTGGTCTGAGCGGGAAGAAGAGTTCGTTAAGAGGGCTGCTTTTGCGCTAATAGCTTGCCTGGCCTGGCATGATAAGAAGGCAAAAGATGAGAAATTCATCAAATTGTTTCCGGTGATAATTGGAGGAGCTACGGATGAGCGTAACTTCGTCAAGAAAGCTGTTAACTGGGTGCTCAGGAACATAGGGAAAAAGAACCTGAACCTGAACAGAGCTGCAATAGAGACGGCCAAGGAGATTCAGCAAATCGACTCGAAGGCTGCCCGCTGGATTGCCTCTGATACTATCAGGGAGCTTGAGAGCGAAGCTGTCCAAATAAGGCTGAAAAGGTAATACACCTCTCGGCCAACACTTTTTTTGAGGTAACAATAATAGTGGAGGCTGGTTGATTACGGCTTACTGCTCTCCCATTCTTTAGGCTCAATTTCAATAACCAGATAAAGGTCGTACAGGCTGTTATGGTCCACCTTAATCTTATAGCTGCCGTTGTATAGCACGTCAAAGCTGAAGTCATGGTGGGTTTTATTTACCCAGTGCCCCCGGTATACATCCACCTGCCTCCCCTCCGGGTTAAGGATCTCGAAGTTCCACCTGAAAGTACGGTCCCTGGTCTTGTACTCCCCGGTAAGCTCGACAAAGCCTTCAACGGTATCGCCTCGGTTTAATACGTTGGAAAATGAGATGACAGAGCCCGAGATTGCTCCGGCGGACATGGTATACTCTATCCTCTGTGCTATCGTCTCAAAATTAGCAGTTACGCTCTTGTCCGAGTCCATCGTAACGGTAATCTCCGGACCGGTCCCAGAGACATCACCGGACCATGAGATGAATTCATAGCCCGGAGAGGGTGTCGCTGCCAGGTCTACCGGGCTGCCCGGCTCGTAGTTGCCACTGCTGGTACTTATTGTGCCGCCTTCAGGCGGACTGACCGATACCTCTAATCTATACCGGACGATGCTGAAATGGGCGGTTACGCTCCTGTCTGAGTCCATGGTAACGGTGACCTCGGGGCTGGTCACGGAGACATCACCGGACCACCCGATGAATACATAGCCTGGGGATGGTGTCGCTATCAGGTCTACCGGGCTGCCTGGCTCGTAGGTGCCGCTGCCGGTGCTTATCGTGCCGCCCTCGGGCGGGCTGATTGAAGTAGATAAGGTGTACCTGATGGTGTCGAAGTTGGCGGTTATATCCTTATCGCCGTCCATAGTAACGCTGACTATCGGACTGGTCCCGGAGGCATCTCCGGACCACGAACCGAATTGGTAACCTTCCGATGGCGTGGCTGTTAGTGTTATCGGGCTGCCCTCACGGTAGTTGCCGTGAATCGGGCTGATGACGCCGCCGCTAACACTGGCGCTGACACTGCCGCCGTCACCGGGGTTTGTTGCGATGCTAAGGCCGTGCATCGGAAGAGGCGGTTGATAGGACTGAATACCGAACCAGACCCCCAACACGGTTCCGGCCACAGCCGCGATGATGAGGATTCTCCGCCTCAGTGGAAACCGGTCCCACCACTCTATCCTGGGGATTCTCGGTTTTTCTTTGACGGCCTCCGTAATCCGTTTCCACCACCCCGGCCGGGTACCGCGCTTAACCTGTGTTGACTTGCTACCCTGTTCTGACTTGCTGACCCGTGCTGACTTACCAGCCTGTGCTGACTTACTACCGGGTTTTCTCTTTCTAAATAGCTTCTTGAAGAAATCGACCATGTCAGCGCTTGCCCCTATTCGATTGTCCTTGCTATGACAGTGATGGATATATTCTACTTAGGTTACGAACCCCTTTCCCGGGGCGCTTTTTTCTTTTCTGCCATCTTCTTTACTGGCTTCTCCAGGCTCTTCAGTCTCAGTGAGTCAATGACCAGTGGTTCAACGAAATCCTCGAGCTGGGTTAGTAGCGACTTTAGCTCCTCGACAACCTCCGGGTCGCTTTGCCTGATTTGCAGTAGCTGAAGCCTGATACTGACAAACAACTCATCTATCTGTTCGCCGGGGTCTTTTTTCATAATTACCATTTTACCACCTCGCTGGCTTTCTGCATACCTGTATTTGGTGCCTTAGGGAAGTCGGTTCGGGTGATGGCATGGTGATTCGCTAGAAACAACAAAGGCTAATCTATAGGGTTGCGCTGGGAGGAGTCTTGTTGCTACAATTGTGTAGCTGAGCAGGCATTAAGAAAGCTGAAAGCCGGGGGTATTGGAAGTATGGAAATTAGCTGGCTGGGACATTCTTGTTTCAGGATTAAGGGTAAGCAGACCACGGTTATTACCGACCCGTATTCGCCTGAACTGGGCTACACATTAGGTAAACACAGCGCTCGTATTGTAACGGTAAGCCATCAGCACCCGGGGCATTCCTATGTTAAGGGTATTGAGGGTGAACCGAGGCTGGTTAATGGACCGGGCGAGTATGAGATTGGTGGCGTTCTGATTATAGGGATAGGTACCTTTCATGACGAAGAGAACGGCAGTATCAGGGGTAAAAACACCGCCTATCTTATGGAGGTAGATGAGATATCGGTTTGTCACCTTGGTGACCTGGGGCATGTACTTACTGCTGAACAGGCGGAGGAACTGGAGAATGTGGATGTGTTGCTGGTACCGGTAGGCGGGGTGTCCACTATTAATGGTCCTATGGCTGCCGGGATAGTCCGGCAGCTTGCACCGAAGGTAGTGATCCCTATGCACTACCAGACTGAAGCGCTCAACCGGGAGCTTGAGCCGGTGGCGAGGTTCCTTAAGGAGATGGGGGCAGAGGAGGTTATCTCCAAAGCCAAGCTGTCTTTTACCAAGTCAAATCTGCCTGTTAGTACACAGGTCTTCCTGCTCGATTATTAAGGTAGGCCTGCGGCTTCTATGCTTTAACCATAACCTTTTTGCCTCACTGGCGTTATAGTACTGTAGTTCACGATAACAGGTGTTGCAAAATAGCGGTGTTATGGTATAGTAGAGGCCCGAACCGCTTCATTTCTGTTACCAATAATAGAAGGGGGTTGTGCTATGAAAAATTCGGCCTTAGTTATGATGGCTGTTTTACCGTTTACCCTGCTGCTTACCGGCCTTAACGGCTGTGCGGGTGAGGGACAGTACGAAGGAATGCCGTCGCCGGTGCCGGCGCCAATGTCGCCGGATATGGAAAAGTCAGGGGCACCGGAGGGCGACTCCCCTTGGGAAGATGATGTGGCGATACCGGCCGAGCGGATGATAGTACGTAACGGGGACGTCTCGCT
>CAZYRA010000024.1:0-13150 GCA_964649385.1 uncultured Dehalococcoidales bacterium
AGCTACGGCATCTGCCCCGTACAGGAGTGCCTGCTTCATTGCTTCCGCTAGTTTCATTGCCTCCCGGGCAATCTTCTCCGCTTCGATAACCCGTTCGTTGGCATTTTTCATAGCTTCGCTGACAGCTATTTCTACCGCTGTTTGCGCCTCTGCTGCGGCCTTTCTGGCTTGGGAGGCGGCTTCATCAGCTAACTTAATGCTTCCCTCAATCTCATCGAGTATTTGGGGTAAAGGCTTGGTCATAATGTTCCTGGTTTCACTGCTATCAGTCAATTTCATCCTCCTTTTAGCTATCTGCCCGGTACAGCCATTAGTCTATATTCACAAATTATCCGAATAATGGCAACTACGATAAGCCAGCTTCAGGCATACATCTTGACATTACCCCTTTAATGGCACTAAAATCAACCCCAGTATTTAAGTGTAATTAGCAATCTAATTACGGTTAATTAGTATCGGTCGGGCTCACAGTGTTTTACCATAGACTGCTTCAATAGTCAAAATAGTGCTGAAGTAGGAGGTTTAAGATATGGCTAATGAAAACACTAATGCTGATACAGAAGAAATGGTAGATACCCCTGAGATATATACCAGGCCGCTTCCGGAAATTCTCGATGAGATGGACCGCAGCATTCGATCCGCTACCGGCGCGGCGCGTCAGGCCGTCCTGGCAGCCCAGGAAGCGAAGGGGGCCGAAGAGGCGGCTACCTCAGCGGCCCGGGAAGCCGGTATTGCCGCCAGAGAGACTGCTGAATTAGCCAAGAAGACATCCGAGGCGGCCGCTGATGCCGCCTCCCAAAAAGCGGAACAGGCGGCTAAAGAAGCTAAGAAGGCGGAAGAGGCGGCGACCAACGCTTCTGCGGATGCGGCAAAGCGGGTCCAGGAAGCTAAAATGGCAACCCAGGAAATAGCTGCCGAAGCCGTTATGAAGGTGGAGCAGGCCTTAAGAGAAGCCAAACTGGTGGAAGAAAGTGCTATCACCGCATCGCAGGAGGCCCTCAAAAAAACCGAGGCGGTCCGTAAAGCCTCGGAAGAGGCAACGGCGGACGTTATTGGCAGGGCGGAGCAGACCATAAAGGAAGTGAGACTGGCCGAAGAAAACACCCTGGCCGCTTCTCAGAATGCCCTGAGAAGAGCCGAGGACATTCGGAAAGCCACGGAAGAAGCAATGGCAGCTGCTATTTGCAGGGTGGAGCAGGCCATGAATGAAGCGAAGCTAACCGAAGAAAATAACCTGAACGCTTCCCGGGATGCCCTGAAAAAAGCCGAGGAATCAATGCTGGCTGCCCAAAAGGCATCCGAGGCGGCGACAGCTTCTATGGAAGAGGTTAAATCCGAGAAAATGATCAAGAGAATACTATCTTCACGGCAGTTTATTAATTTTTTACTGATAATAATTATTGTTGCCGTGATGGCAGCGGTAGGCATCAGCCTGGGATTGAGCCTGCTTGCTCCGTAGCCGTGGGGGCGATTACTAGTCGAATAGGGAGTGAAAATGGGTAGAATCGAACTGGAAGGACAACAGAAAGTCGTTACCGCAGCGGGGAAACAGGCTAGCATCAGATTGATAACCAGCGAGCAATTTAGCCGGTTCAATCCTGACGTGCTTGGTCTGGGAGACATAAGCCTGCGCTCCTCACAGACGGAAGCACTGGCGGCCATATTCGACCTGGCCGGGTTCACCAATTTCTGCTGTCGGGTCGATCCGCATCTCTGCGTCCCCGAATATCTCAGTCAGTTTCTCGACTGGCTGTTTACCGAGCTTAAGACCGGGTTTGTTAAGGAGAGCACTGACGAAGGTGAAGTACTATGGTCGGGGCTGCCGTTCCTGG
The DNA here is from genome assembly GCA_964649385.1 of uncultured Dehalococcoidales bacterium. Taxonomy (GTDB): domain Bacteria; phylum Chloroflexota; class Dehalococcoidia; order Dehalococcoidales; family UBA5760; genus UBA5760. The sequence goes on from CAZYRA010000024.1 coordinate 1,833, forward strand.
CCAAGTATCTGGGCGACGGGGTGCTGTTTTTGTGGGATACCCGGGATATGGGCGGCGCTGAAATCTGCAACGTGGTTACCTCACTCTGGGAGATTTGTGCCAATTACCGCCTGATCTTCTACCCCAAGATTCGGAAGATAACCACTCAGCCTCCAGAGGTGCTTCGCTGCGGGATAGCCCGGGGCACCGTGTTCTCGGTGGGTAACGGTGAGGATTTCGTCGGGTCGTGTATCAATATTGCCTCCCGATTACAGAAATTGAGTTCGCTGACTTTCTGTCTCTCGCGCCGCGGGTTCGATATCGAGAAATGCATGCCGGCCGAAACCTCGGCCAAGTACTTACTGAAGTCGGTTGCCCTGCGCGGCATTGGCGAGGACGAGCTGGTATGGGTACGCAAAGAGGAATTTGTCGAGCTCAATGACGAGGACAAGGCATTGTTCAAGACCCCCTGACCATACCTTAACATACGTGCCGGTCCTCAATCCGGGCAGATGGATAGGGGCAAATTTGTGGAGGAGAATTCTACAGAGCCGAGGTCACTGGCCCAAGCGTAGTGACGTTATGGGATAGAATAGTTAATGATAATAAGGTTTTTAGGCGCACACAATGAGGAATCGAGTACCACCGGACTGTCATCGGTTTTGATTGATGATATTCTGGCGATAGACGCCGGCAGTCTGGCATCAAGATTATCCTTTGCCGAGCAGGAAAAGATTAAGGCAATTCTACTCTCTCACGGGCACTATGACCACATCAGGGACATTCCGGCTTTTGCCTTCAGCAATTCTCAGCGCCTTACCAGGGTGCTGGCTACGGAAAAAACCTTGGAGATTCTTATCTCACACCTGCTCGATGGCTTGATATATCCCCGGTTTGCCGGTACCGATTCCTTTCTAAAACGACCGGCCATTGAGCCATGTCGATTGGAAGTCCTCCGCCCGCAGGAAATCGAGGGGTATCGTGTTCTGCCGTTACCCATGAACCACCCGCTTGAAACCATCGGTTTCAGTATTACCGCTCCGGACGGGAAGAACATTCTATACTTCAACGACACCGGTCCCGGTCTCCATGAGGTGTGGCGGCAAATTGATTCCCGACCGCAGCTTCTCATCATCGATACCACCTATCCCAATCGTCTGGAGCAATTTGCCTGGGACGCCGGGCACCTCTGCCCGAAAATGCTAACCGGGGAACTGGATGCCTTCGATAAGTGTAAGGGTTACCTGCCCCAAGTTGTCCTGATGCACCTAAGCCCGAGATACGAAGATGAGATTAGAGAGGAAGTGTCTCAGACAGCCACCGAGTTAGGCATCACGATACGTATGGCTCGTGAGGGTGACCTGATAATCATATAGGAAACTTTGCTATTTAGGTATCGTAACCGGGTTAATGAACCGGGGGGATGAGCCTGAGTGGCTTCGTCTCCGTATTATCGACAACGAAGGATATTAATAGACAAAACGGATCAGTATTGTTCGAGAAGTCGAGTATTGGCGAGTTCCTCAATACCCTCTCGAAACATTCTGTTGATTTCTAATTGCCTCTGAAATTCCTGCTTCGAAATGCGAAGTACAACAGCATTTCCAGCAATACTCGCTGTGGGCATTCCACCTTTGAGGGCAGAAATTTCCCCCACGACGCCCCCTGTTTTGACCGTTATTGGCTCTTTATCCTTCATGAGGAGTCTGCCGTCTTTATACACGAAAAGAGATCCGCTTAAGACGAGATAGACACTATCGCTTTCCTGGCCCTGAGTAATAAGGTTATTCCGACGTTTGGCTTCCTGCAATTGAACGAGTTCTGGATGATCTCTAGCTAAGCCTATCATCACCTTCGTCAATTTCTGATCGATGCACTTCGGCTGCCTTGCGGCGGCTTCCTGCTGTTGAATCTCCCACGCACGTACCTTCTCTAAGCAGACAAGAATGCAAGGGTCTCCTTCCTCGAGTTGCCTGCGCTCTCGTGTAAGCCTTCCATCAAACCTCCGTCCCATTAACCGGAACGAGTTTGGGATATCTCCTTCTCCCAGAGAAAACTGGTAGTCTGTTGTTGAGTAGGGGAGGAACTCAATGAATACTGGATGAGTATGTCTTTTGCCGTCTGGACCGATCATCTCTCTCTTTCCGGCGTGTATAAGCCCATGATTATTGATCAGATCGCCTACATCGAGTGTTCCCGAGCCAAACTGATACGGACTGCCAAAAAAAGTTTCATTGTAGAAACCATCACAGAACTCTACCTTTCCTCTTTTACCATCATATAGGAATGACATGGTATGTTCTTCAACTAAGCTCAACAGTTGGATCGATAAGATATTTTCTCCATTTGGCCCTGTGTTTGGAATCTTGGGTATTCCACCACCCTTTACTGGAGTGTGTTCAATCGGCCGCCATTTTCCATTTGCAGGGTCTTTTGGCTCAACCATGGTTATTGTACCATCTTCGTAAGTCACTCGAATTTTGGCATTCTCGAGTTCGTACTTAGTCAACGGCCGACCTGACCGGAATTCCTCGAGGCTATATTTTCTTTCAATGGGAGTCGGATCTTTTATTGATAACCGATCGGGATGGTACTTCTCCTTTATGCTGATCGAATCCACGTAGACTGAGACGTGTCCTCCACGGAGCTGATAGCGTATGAATTCAGGAATTTCTACTGAAGTAATCCGGCGGAATCCTTCCTGATCTCCGTGATCCAGGCACCCTATTGCGTCTCTCATCTTCCCAATAACCTGCATCTGTTGGTAGTGGGTAAAGAGGGCACCATTCAGGTACATAGTCTCTCTGCAATCCCCGGTTCGCATAATTAGACAGGCCGTTAGATCGGTGATTGACCGCGTTCCTTTTCGCATATCCCGGTCTATTCCCGAGAGGGCGATCAGTCCATCAGATCGTATATTGAATTCGTGGTGAGCCGGAGATTGGAGGTCCTGAAGTTCTCCGACACCCAAGCTTTCTCCGACCATTTCTTGAATCAATGCGATCACAGCCTTTGGCTGACTCTGCTCTCCTGGTTTTAGTGCCTTGATGACCTTCTCTTCGACGATGTTATGTATATCCTCCTGCACATGCCTGTTGATCGTCAAATCGGGTACCCGAGACCCTGTCCGGCCAATGCCTCCCGGAATGTATTGAGGAACAAGGTTACCGGTCAGTGTCCGGAAGTTGATGGTCTTCTTGAGGAATATCCTTTCGGGATCCTTTGGTTTGGCCTCTGCGAGTATTTTGTATCCCTCATTAAGTGCTTTGCCTTTCGTTTTTCCTCCCGCTATGAAACGCCTTTTCCCTGCGTCGAGTTCAACAAGGATAGCGTTCATTATCTCGAGGCTGCATTCGAGTTTCTTAGTCTTTTCGCCTTGAGTCTGTTTAATCTCGCGTTCCTTTACATACTGATTCCTGATTCTCTCGAGGCGGTTCATGGTATTAACAAGCTTAAACTCGGCATCCACAGTAGCAAAGACCCTTGCAAGAATCGGCTGAATCTCTGCCATCCTTCTGAATTGACTGAAGGCAAGCTGGAGTTCTCCGGCGTGGGTCCAGTAGTTAAGAGACTCGCTGCCCCCTTCCATTTCGAGTGCAATTTTTACGAGGACCGTCTGACTTTCAATTTCCTGTTCCAGCTTCCTGATCTGTTCTTCTATCTGCCTTAGGCTTGCCACTTCCTGTTCAGATAATACTCCTGGCCTTTGCCTGTCTAAGAGATATGCCTTATCAGCGAGCAGGTCTATTCTTTGTTCGATTGTTCGCATCATCCAGCCGAGTCCAGGGAAAGAGGCCCCATCATTATGAAATCCTTGGCGATAGACCTGTCTGACTTTTTCTAAGGTGAGCTTTCGCAGGTTTTGGAGCTGGTCTATAGTTATGGTCTTCACATCAATCTCAGGGAAATGTTTCTGGAATTGCACCTTACATTTACTATCAGCTCTGTTGATATCTCCTTCCGCCTCCTCCAGTACCTGGGCAAATTGTTCTACACTCATCATCTGGTTGGTATAGGTATCTCCCAATGCTCCCCATACTAGACTATTTTCGCCTCCTTCAGCTATGAGTTTTCTGCACTCCTCGATGGCATCCGTTGTTCTGTTGACTTTGTTGAGGGCGAGGATATAGAACTCTCGCGCTCTTGGTATGTTTTGGAAAACCTCATTCTGAGATTCTTCGTAGAGTCGTATCTCGTTTTCTGGAGAGCTGAGTAGACGAAATCGATTGGAGATCTCCAAGAGTTCTGTCTCTGTCCACCGATCAGGCCCTGACCCTTCCTCAAAAACGAGCGCCTCAAGACTCTCAATGCTATTGGCTTTCTCTAATTCGATTTGGAAAACATACTCGCGGAGGACTTCCTTTTTACTTTGTTCATAGACCTCTTGGAGATCTGCCTTGGCGAGGGCGTGGAAAGTTCTAACTGTAGAGTTTCTATCCATTGTTAGTATGTCGCACAACTCAGGGAAGGGATTGGCATGGCCCTTTCTCTATTTTCAACCCCGCACTTTGGGCATTTCATTTACAAACCTCATAGATAGGGATATTTGTCTGGCGTTTGAATTGGACTCATCAGAATCAATAATCTATGGTCGTTCAATTTTTGATACTCGCTGGACTTGCTAGACTTTAAGGTTATTATGCCATCAAGGTCTGATATAGGCAATATCGTGTTCAATGGCCCTTCGTTAACAAAATCGAGAAATGTTTTTCTTTGCATTCATTGTCTATATTGACCTGTCCGCAATGATCATACCATCTTCTTAGTTTTTAGCGAAAATGGCTGTCTTCGTTACACCCGCTTGACAGGGACACTCAACCTCACTATAATGCGTGGAATTAACATGGTCTCTATATCAAGGAGGTTTTGAATCGTGCAACATAATACTGAACAATCACCCGATTCCTGGGCTAATCCGGCGGCGCTGGGGTTTATTGCCCTTGCGGTTAGTCTCTTCTCCCTGGCGCCTATCCTTTGCGGATGGGTACATCCGGCATCTTTTCCGCTCACGGCTGCCTGGGGCGCAATCGCACTGGTAGCTTTGGTTATTGTTACCATAATATTCTTCAAGAATAGAAACATGATGTTGGGAACAGCTTTCGGCATCCTGGGCATCTTGTTATCCGGAGGGTTGGCTTTCAAGGCTATTCAGCTCACCGTGTTGGCATCGAATGGCGTCGGTCTGCCACCTGAAATGATTGCCGGTGGCACGGCAGTGGACGCAATGGTTTGGGTAGTTATCGGTGCCATCCTTATTCCGATAGGATATTTGGCTGGCTATATGTCAAAGCCCTTTGCTTTCCTTATCTGGCTGGCAGATGTAGGCGTATGGATGCTGGCCGCTACCAATTTTGGAGTTGCCGGACAAAACGTGGGTATTATCGGCGGCTACTTCATATTCATCTTAGGTATATGGTTCCTTTATATGGGAATGGCCCAGCTTGTCAATGGTACGCTAAACAGAGCTGTTGTTGGTATCGGCAGCCCACTGTTCAAGAGTCCGACACCACCTCCTGAGGCATAACGTCGCTATTAATTGCAGCACTTAGAGAATAAGGGCTCTCATAACCACAAAGCGCCGCCGGTCTACTAGTGATACGGCGTGTATGGGGCGTACCCTGCTAAGGCTTCCTTAAAGCTTCAGCTCTCCACCTGGATCAACTCAAACCCCCGGGCCTGGTTTGCCGACCGTTAAGAGGCTATAATATGCTACAATAGAGCTTAATTACGGGTGGTTAAAAAGTGAAACCTTTCAAAAGGCTGCGTCAGGGGCTGATTATCCTGGCCTGCATCATAGCCGCCGGTACTATCGGCTATATGCACCTCGAGGGCTGGTCGTTCGGCGACGCCATTTATATGGCGCTAATCACCATATCCACCGTGGGCTACGGTGAGGTCCACCCCTTAAGCGCCGCCGGGCGGATTTTTACCATAGCGTTAATCGCCGGAGGCGTCAGCGGGGTAGCCTTTGTCTTAGGCGCCTTTATCGAATACCTTATCGAAGGAAGGTTTCGTACCACCCTGGGGAGGCGGCAAATGAAAGCTAAAATGACCAAACTGAAAGACCACTTCATTCTCTGCGGCTACGGGAGGGTCGGGGAGGATATCGCCCGCACCTTTAGTGATGAGGGTATTCCCTTTATCGTGGTTGACAGCCGCCCGGACATCATTACCAAGGCAGAAGAAGCGGGCTATCTCTATCTGCTCGGTGATGCTACCAGCGATAGGGTGTTAATTGAGGCCGGTATCGAACGGGCCAAGGGCCTGGTGGCTGCCGTAGACAGCGATGTTGACAATACCTATATCACCCTCTCCGCCCGGGGGATGCATCCTGACCTGTTTATTGAGGCCCGGGCCAGCAACGAAGCGGCGGAGATAAAGCTAAAGAGGGCCGGGGCCAACCGCGCGGTGTCGCCGAATAAAATCGGCGCCCGACGTATGGCTATGCTCGCCGTACGCCCGGGGGTAGTCGACTTCATCGACACGGTAACCTACGGCCACGGCCGGGAGATGGATATGGAAAACATAGTCGTCGGAGACTCCTCTCCACTGGTCGGTCAAACGGTAGAGGCAATCCGCCGACAGAGCAGGGCGGTTATCCTGGCGATAAGCAAGGAAAAGGGGCAGCTCCTGGCCAACCCACCCGGCGAAGTAGCTATTGAGAAGGAAGACCGCCTGATAGCCATCGGTACCAGGAAGCAACTGGCGGCCCTGGAGTGTCTTTGTGAAGGAGGTAATCCCAGTGAGTAAGGTCAAGGTAGGTATTATCAATGTTACCGGTTACGCCGGCGTTGAGCTGGCCCGCCTCCTCTCTCAGCACCCGGCGGTGGAGCTTACCTCGGTCACCGGGCGCAGCCTGGCGGGGAAGCCCCTCGGCGAGGCCTTTCCTCACCTGGCCAGCATCAACCTGAGCATTGAAGCAAAACTGGGGGAGGTTGATCTGGCATTCTCCGCTATGCCGCACCAGGAGAGCGCTAAAGAGGTGATGCCGCTTCTCGACCGCGGCATTAAGGTGGTTGACATCAGCGCCGATTTCAGGCTAAAGGACGCTGCCGCATACCTTAGCTGGTACGGGGCCATTCACCCCCGGCCCGAGCTGCTGACACAAGCCGTCTACGGGCTGCCCGAGCTACACCGCGCTCAGATTAGCTCGGCCACCCTGGTGGCTAACCCCGGCTGCTATCCCACCGGAGCTATTTTGGCGCTGGCCCCAGCGGTCAAGGCCGAGCTAATCGGGCCGGAGGTCATTATCGACAGCAAGTCCGGTATCTCGGGGGCGGGTCGGAGCTTAAGCCTAAAGACCCACTTCCCCGAAGCCAATGAAGATGTCTCCGCCTACGCCCTGGGTGGACACCGCCACCTGCCCGAGATTGTCCAGGAGCTTACGCAGCTTGCCCCCGGGGCACCGCCGCAGGTAAGCTTCGTCCCTCATCTGATACCAATGACGCGGGGAATACTGACTACCGCCTACGCCCCGCTGACACCAGGCAAGGTATCCTCCGACGAGAAAGGTCGGTCGGCGGTGCTTAAACTATACCGTGACTTCTACCGGGATGAGCCCTTCGTCAGGGTGGTCGAGGCGCCCCCCCACACCAAGCATGCCTGGGGAAACAACCTCTGCTTCGTCTATCCCACCATCGACGTAAGGACAGGAAGGCTAATTGCCGTCAGCAGCATCGATAATCTGGTCAAAGGCGCTGCCGGACAGGCCATCCAGAATATGAACCTGATGCTGGGGCTTGAGGAAACGTCCGGGCTTAATGCCCCGGCCGTTTATCCCTGAAAAGCTTCCCTTTATAAGCTTACTCATGCTATAATTAGGCAAGATGGTTACCTTGACACCGCGTAGAATTTCTTCCTATCGGGTAGCCTATTTTTGTTCCCGTAAGCTACCCTGCTTGAGGGTTTTTGTTCAACCGTTCGACCTTCCCTTTCCCTTTATTCAACACTAACGCGGAGGTAGAGACCAGCTATGACTGAGGGCAGGCTTAAGTCAACCAAGCCGCAAAAAAACGGATATACCGCTGAGGATATTCAGGTTCTGGGCGGACGGGAAGCGGTGCGCAAGCGACCCGGTATGTATATCGGCAGCACCGACCAGCGCGGGTTGCACCACCTCGTCTATGAGATTGTCTACAACAGCGTTGATGAAGCTATGGCCGGCTTCTGCTCCAGAATCATGGTCACCCTGGAGCAGGACAAATCGGTTAAGGTTGAAGACAACGGGCGCGGCATCCCAGTAGACATCCATCCCACCACCAATGTATCCGCCCTGGAGACGGTAATGACTACCCTGCACGCAGGAGCAAAATTCGGCGGCAAGATCTACCAGGTATCCGGCGGCTTACACGGTGTAGGTGCCTCAGTAGTAAATGCCCTCTCCTCCCAGCTCAAGGTCAATATCAGGCGCGACGGGCGGCTCTACGAACAGTGCTACTGTCAGGGGATACCCCAAGGAGAGGTATCCGTGGTCGGAGAAGCCGATGGCACCGGCACCACGATTATCTTCCTTGCCGATGAAGAGATATTCGGCCAGGTCAGCTACGATTTTGACACCCTCTGCGAGCGCCTGCGGGAAGTAGCCTATCTCAATAAGGAACTGGAGCTGTGCCTGTACGATAAAGAAAATGACACGGAAAAGACCTTCTATTTTGAGGGTGGGATTAACAGCCTCGTCCGCCACCTTAACCGGAACCGGGAAGTCCGTCACCGCTCCCCCATCTATATCGCCAAAACAATCGACAGCACCATGGTCGAGGCATCCCTCCAGTATAACGACGGCTTTTCCGAGTCCATCTTTAGCTTTGCCAACTGCGTCAATACGGCAGACGGCGGGACCCACCTGACCGGATTCCGCTCGGCGCTGACCCGGGTCCTCAATGACTATGCCCGCAAGAACAAGTTTATCAAGGAGGATGACTCCAACCTGACCGGTGAAGATGTCAGAGAAGGGCTTGCCGCTGTCATCAGCGTTAAGCTCTCCGAACCGCAATTTGAAGGGCAGACCAAGGGCAAACTGGGTAACGCCGAGATTAAGAGCATCGTGGAGAGCATCGTAAGCGAGGGGCTATCCCTCTACCTCGAGGAACACCCCCCAGAGGCCCAGCAGGTTATAGACAAGTGCCTCACCGCCGCCAGAGCCCGGGAAGCCGCCCGCAAGGCCCGTGACTTGGTTATCAGAAAGAGCAGCCTCGATACCGGCACCCTGCCCGGGAAACTGGCTGACTGCTCTGAGAAAGACCCCTCTCTCTGTGAGCTATACCTGGTGGAAGGCGACTCTGCCGGCGGCTCTGCCAAACAGGGACGGAACCGCCGCTTTCAGGCAATCCTGCCCCTGCGCGGCAAAATCATCAATGTGGAAAAGGCGCCCTCAGACAAGATGCTAGCCCACGCCGAAATCCGCGCCATCATTACGGCCTTGGGTGCGGGACTGGATGAGGAGTTTGACCTCGCCAAGCTCCGCTATCACCGGATTATCCTGATGACCGACGCCGATGTTGACGGCTCTCACATCCGCACCCTGCTCTTAACCTTCTTCTTCCGGCATATGGTAGACCTGATTAACCACGAGCACCTGTTCATTGCTCAACCACCGCTGTACCGTATCAAGAGCGGCAAGCAAGAACAGTGGGTCTACTCAGATGCAGAAAAAGAAGAGAGTATGACTTTGCTAAAAGGGGCGAGGAAGGTTGAGGTTCAGCGATACAAGGGCCTGGGAGAGATGAGCGCCGAACAACTGTGGGAGACCACAATGAACCCCACCTCACGCACTCTGCTCAGTGTCACCTTAGAGGATACCGTCAGGGCAGACCACATATTCCACGTGTTGATGGGGGGTGAGGTGCCGCCTCGCAAAGCCTTTATCCAGGCCCATGCCAAGAGCGTCAAGAACCTGGATATCTAGTGGACGACCTTCAAAATGGCGGTGAAATCATAGCCCGCCTCTCTCAGCCGGGTACTGCCGCCTTCTTGCCGGTCAACCAGGGCCATCACCTTAATCACCCGGCAGTCAACTGCCTCCACGGCCTCAATGGCTTTACATACTGAGCCTGCGGTAGTCAGAACATCCTCGACTATGGCCACCCGGGAGCCCTCTTTAAGGTGTCCTTCTATCTTTCTCATCGTGCCGTGTTCCTTGATCCCCTCCCGGATGACAAAAACCGGTACCGGCTTCCCCTCCAGGTGGCTGATTATGGCGGCTGCGGTCACCATGGGATAAGCGCCGGTCGCCACACCACCGATAGCATCAATACCGGTGCCGGCCAGCACATCATATATTACCCGCCCCACCCGGTAGGCCCCCTCCGGGGACAGGGTGAGCCTCTTCCCATCAAAGTAGTAGCTGCTCTTCTTCCCCGAAGTAAGGGTAAACTCACCCTTAAGGAAAGCCCCCACCTCACCGGCAATCTCTCTAATCCTTCTGGCACTCTCCGTATCGAACCCCAATTCCAGGGTAGGATATACTCCCATAATATAACCCTCCTGTCTGAGGCAAACCAACCTAGCCTATAGTAGCATATAAGCCCTGCTCACGGATATAATCGGCCACCGGTTCGGGAACAAGATGGCTGATGGGTAGTCCCTGAGCGACCCGCCGTCTGATTTCCGAAGCGCTGATATCAACACGCGGTGCCTTGAGCAGAATAACGCTCTTGGTTATCCCGGGGACGAGAACCTCCAGGGAGTGGAGGTCAGGAAGTGTAACGCCCGGTCTGGGAACCGCCACCAGACGGCACATACTGACCAACCGGGCCGGCTCCCGCCACCGGGGCAATTCAGCTAGACTATCCCAGCCCAGAACGAAAGACAGCCCATCCTCATCTTTAAGCTGGCTTCTCAGTCGAGCAATGGTATCGACGGTATAAGAAGGCCCGGCCCGCTCTACCTCCACGGTAGATAATCGATAGTGGGTCTTACCGTTAATGGCCAGGCGTATCATCTGGACGCGGTGCTCTCCGGCCGAAACCGGACCGCCTGTCCTGAGCTGCGGCTGACCAGCCGGCACAAAGAGAATCTCATCCATGGCGAGCCTAGCTGCTACCTCCCCGGCAATTGCCAGGTGGCCGTTGTGAACCGGGTCAAAGGTGCCCCCCAGTACCCCTCTCTTCATACCGAATTCACCCCCATCCGAACTCCTGCGGCATTCTTCACTCTAGCTCCAGTCCCACTCTAAACTGCCGCAGCGCACCTTATCGCCGAGACTTATCCCCAACCTCCTTAAGGCCCGGCTGATTCCCTGACGCTCAAGATTTCCTCTGACATACCAGTAAACCTCAGCCTCAGCCGTACCCTTACTGGCGATGATACGCTCTAGCTCAGGTGCCGTAATAACAAAGGTG
>CAZYRA010000025.1:0-8436 GCA_964649385.1 uncultured Dehalococcoidales bacterium
GAGGAAGAGGGAAGAAGTGGCCTGTAAGCTCAAAGATATTGATGACGCCGCAAAAGATATACCATCGTTGCTTTAACCAGTAGTGAGAAGGCTTGCTCGTTATCCCCCTCTTTTCGATAAGAAGAGGGGGATTTGGTTTTTTGGGAGATTTTTTAAGAAACTCAGTGATTCGCCCAACGGCGATTGCTTCAATAAGCCTTGGCAACCAGACAGTGTCATAGGGTATAATAACATAAGCTATGACTTCTCAAGTTTTTTATCGCAAGTGGCGGCCGCAGACCCTGGCAGAGGTAGTTGGACAGGAGCAGGTAACCCGTACATTGCTAAATGCACTGAAAAGCAATCGGGTAGCCCACGCCTATCTCTTCTGTGGTCCGCGAGGTACCGGTAAGACCAGCACCGGGCGTATTATGGCCAAGGCAGTAAATTGCCTCACCACTAACGGGCAGGATGAGCCATGCAATACCTGTTCGATGTGCCGGGCGATAACCGAAGGCAGAGCACTGGACGTTATCGAAATTGACGCTGCCAGCAACACCGGCGTTGATAACATTCGGGACTTGCGTGAGAGAGCTAACTATACTCCCGGTGAAGCCAGGCGTAAGGTATATATTATAGACGAAGTCCATATGCTCAGCACCAACGCCTCTAACGCTCTTTTGAAGACGCTGGAGGAACCACCGCCCCATGTCATTTTCGTCCTGGCTACCACCGAATCTCATAAGATTCTGCCCACTGTTTTGTCACGGTGCCAGCACTTCGATTTCCGGCGTATCGCCCAAGCGGATGTAGTTTCCCGGCTAAACCACATCTGTACTTCGGAAGGGGTTAAGATTAAGCCGGAGACACTGCGGCTTATTGCCAGGAGCGCTACTGGCAGCCTGCGTGATGCCGAAAATATCCTGGAGCAGCTTATTACATATTACGGTGCTGAAGTCGAGCTTAAGCAGGCTCAGGCTGCCCTCGGTATCAGCGAAGACCGGCGAGCTAAAGAGATGGTACAGCACATCATAGATAATGACGTTGGTGCCGGGATAATAATGATAAACAGCGTCAGCAGTAAGGGGCTGGACCTGCGACCATTTAATCGCGAGCTGATAGAGTACCTCAGAGCGTTGCTGCTGATAAAGACCGGTACCGATGAGGCTATCGACCTGCCCAGTGATGATATAGTAGAACTAAAGGAGATGGCAACTAAGGCCTCCTTAGCTCAGATACTGAAGGCGGTTAAGCTATTCGGTCAATTGGAGTCCGTCGGTTTTGACAGCTACTCTACTCTGCCCCTTGAGTTAGCCATGGTTGACTGTGTCTTGACACAAGAGGAGCAGCCAAAGAGCCAGGTAAAACAAACCAGACCGAAAGCACAAAGGCCAGCTGGTGTAACTGCACCGCCGCATGTTCCGCTCTCCACCAAGCCGCCGATAGCCAAGACCGAAGCGGCTGAGGCTCCTTCCCCACCGGCTGAGCAGCCGGAGGCTGAGCCAAAAGCAGTTGAAGTCTCACTGCCATCAGCGGAGACGCCGATTGCTCCACCCGAACCGGGTAGTGAAATTGAATTCCTGAAGCAGAACTGGAAGCAGATTATTGAGAAGGCCCCGGCGGATACCCAGAAAACCCCGGCCGTCGCCTTCCTTAGAAGCTCCGGTAAGCCGGTGGCATTTGAGGATAACACCGTAGTCCTGTCTTTTAAGTTCCCCATCCACAAGGACAATATGGAAAAACCGCAAAACCAGCAGATAGCCGAAAGGATTATCAGCAGTTTCATAGGCCATCCCTGCCGTGTACGTTGTATCTACCAGCCTGAAGATAACCACCTAGTAGAGGCGGCACTGAATATGGGAGCACAAATTATTGACGCGGAGGATAAATGAACCTATCTCAGATGAATCAGGCTCGAGAACTCAAAGCAAAGATGGACAAGATTCAAGAAGAGTTGAGTAACACCATCGTTGAAGCTAATTCAGGTAAGGGTGCTGTTAAGGTAACGGTGGACGGGCAGCAAAAGATAAGGTCAATCGAAATCTCACCCAAGGTGATCGATCCTGATAAGGCAAAGGTTTTGGAAGAACTGGTGCTGAAAGCGGTGAGTGAGGCCCTGGCTAAATCGCAGAAGGCTGCCTCCAAGCAGCTAAAGAGCCTTACCGGCGGGCTTAAGATGCCCGGGCTTTTTTAAACCCATATCTCGGCATTAAGAACAGGGCACCCTCTTTAAGGGAGAGAAAGGGGAAGTATGAATCAAGAACCATCATCTAGCCTCGGCGCTATAGCCAGGCTTATCCAAGAGCTCAATAAGCTGCCCGGCATCGGATTGAAGAGCGCTCAGCGTCTCGCTTATCATATCCTGCGTGCCCCTGAGGAGCAGCCCGAACTGCTGGCTGATGCTATCCTGTCGGTGAAAAAGGAGACCAGGCTCTGCTCCGTTTGCTTTAATGTTACTGAGGCTGACCCCTGCCGTATCTGCTGTAACGACCGGCGTGATCGCACCCAGGTCTGCATTGTAGAACAGCCGCAGGATATTTTGGCTTTGGAGCACACCGGGATTTACGATGGACTCTACCATGTCCTCCACGGCGCTATCTCGCCCACCGAGGGAATAGGTGCTAACGACATACGGATTACCGAGCTGCTCAACCGGTTACAGAACGGCTCGGTAAGCGAGGTCATTCTGGCAACCAATACCAATCTCGAGGGAGAGCATACTGCCCTCTATCTCAAGAAGGTTATCTTACCCCTGGGCATCAGGGTTACCCGCCTGGCCAGAGGATTGCCCTTCGGCACCGAACTGGAATATGCCGATGATGTTACCCTGACCCGGGCCATTGAGGGCAGACAGGAGCTCTAGCACTCAGTCCTGTTCTCTAATAGTAACCCGAAGGAGCGCAGCCCCTTTGTCCAAACCGCGAAACTATCAGATCGAAGCCATCATCATCAAGAAAATCAAGCTGGGAGAGGCGGACAGAATCCTGACTTTCTATACTCCCAATTTGGGTAAGATTCAGGGTGTAGCCAAGGGGGTGAGACGCCCCAGGAGCAAAATGGCGGGGCACCTTGAGCTTCTGACCCATAGTACAGTCTCGCTGGCCCGGGGGCGAAACCTAGACACGGTGACCGGCAGCCAGACGATAGATAGCTTCCTCCCCTTAAAAAGCGACTTGGAGCTTACTGCCTATGCCCTTTATGCTATTGAACTGATTAACCAGTTCACCGCCGATAGTGTTGAAAACCACCCCCTTTTTCAACTGCTGCTGGAGACAATGCACCACCTCTGCCGGGGGAGCAATAGCGAAGTAGTCCTGCGCTCCTTTGAGCTACACTTGCTTGAACTGGTCGGCTACCGGCCTCAGCTCGGGCGCTGTATCTCCTGCCGCTTACCTCTCCAACCGGTAACCAGCTACTTCTCTCCCACTGCCGGTGGTATACTGTGCCCGGGTTGCTCAAACAGCCAGTCTTCAGCCCGTCGCATATCGGTAAACGCCATCAAGGTATTCAGGTGGCTGCAAGGCAGCGACTTGAATGCAGCCGAAAAGCTAAAGATAGACCAGGAACTGTCCCGCGAGTTAGAGGGAATAATGAGAGGATATCTCCGCTACCTGCTGGAGCGAGAGGTAAAGTCAACCGCCTGGCTGGATATGCTAAAAGGCTAACACGGAAACTGCTTTACTATAACGCTTAGAACACATATAATAATCAGTAAAAGATAACCCCGCTGAGAACCCCCGTCTTTCAGTCTTTCTACGATACCAATTATGTGAGGATAGAATAAAAGATGACATCAAGAGTAGACCGGATAAACAAGCAGCGATTGGAGAAGCTGGAGAGGCTTTATGACCGCGGTGTCAATCCCTACCCCAACCGCTACCGGTGTAGCCATACCACAGAGCAGGCTACCGCCCTGCTCAAACAGATAGAGGAAAACCCGACCGAAGAGGAGGTTGTTGAAGTTAGTGTTGCCGGGCGGATTATGTCGCACCGGCCAATGGGTAAGGTCGCCTTCCTTGATTTGCGCGACGGCTCGGGGAAAATTCAGCTCTATTGCCACAGGAATATTCTTAGTGAAGATAGCCTCAAGCTGCTTAAGAAGGACCTGGATATCGGCGATATCGTCGGGGTGAGCGGTAAGCCCGTTCGTACCAGGAGCGGAGAAGCAAGCATTGAGGTAAAAGAGCTCACCATGCTGGCTAAATCACTGCAGCCGTTGCCGGAGAAGTGGCATGGACTCAGCGACATCGATACACGCTATCGACAGCGCTACCTCGACCTCATTGCCAATACTGAAGCAAGGGATATATTTTTAAGGCGCAGTCGGATTATTACCGCAATCAGGCAGTTCTTGGACCAGTGGGGCTTCATTGAAGTGGAAACACCAGTACTGCAGCCGTCGGCAGGGGGTGCACTCGCCCAGCCGTTCATTACTCATCATCATGCCCTCGACCGCGATTTATACCTGCGTATCGCCCTTGAACTCTATCTCAAGAGGCTGATTATCGGTGGTTTCGACAGGGTCTATGAGATGGGTCGCATCTTCCGCAACGAGGGTCTCTCAACAAAACATAACCCCGAGTTCACTATGCTGGAGACCTACCAGGCATATGCCGATTATAATGATGTGATGGATATGCTGGAGGAGATGGTCTACCAGGTAAGCCAGCAGGTCTTGGGCACGGATGCGGTTAAGTTCGGGGATAATACCATCAGCTTTAAACCTCCTTGGCAGCGCATTGAGCTGCGCCAGGTAATTATCGAAAAAGCCGGTATTGACTTTGAGGAATACCCGGATGCCGGTTCACTGCGGGCCAAGATGGTAGCCAAGGGTATGGAGGTTGACCCGGAGAAGGACAGGGGACGGCTGATAGATGAGCTTCTTTCAACCTTTGTCGAACCGCACCTCGTGCAGCCGACTTTTCTCCTGCACCACCCGGTTGATATGTCACCGCTGGCCAAGCTGAAGCCCGACAACGAGCACCTGGTAGAGCGTTTTGAGGCCTTTGCCGGCGGTATGGAGATTGCTAACGCTTTTACCGAGCTCAATGACCCGCTCGAGCAGAGGAAGCGTTTCATTGAGCAGCAAAAGAGCCGTCAGACGGAAGGCGAGATAGAGGAAGCCATTGACGAAGACTTCCTGCTGGCACTGGAGTACGGTATGCCGCCCACCGGCGGCCTGGGGGTTGGTATCGACCGGTTGGTAATGTTGCTCACCGGTCAGACATCAATCCGCCAGGTAATCCTGTTCCCCCAGCTTAAGGAGAAGAGCGCAAGAGATAAGGGGGAACGACAAGAAAGCTAAAGAGAGTAGTAGTCTCTCTGCTATAACCGGTTCGCCTTCACTGATATATCAGGGGAAGATATAGAGGGTAAGGTAGAAATGAATAAAGACCTTATGGTGTAGTGTGGTCTCTACTGCGAAGATTGCTTTGGCTACCAGGGCAGGATTGCTGATATGCTGAAGAACCTGGGCATACTGAAGAAGGCGGGTACCGACAGTTTTCTCGAAAAGAAAAGATACTGGTAACCGCTTTTGCAAGGGGAGTACTGTGCTTGACATAAAGTTTATCCGTGAGAACAAAGACCTTATAATAGAGGCAATTGCCCATCGTCAGGACAGTACGCCGCTGGACGAAATCCTCAAGATTGATACCGAGCGTCGTAAGAAAGTGAGCGAGCTGGAAGAACTCAGACGGACTCGAAAAGAGTCGGCACGTCAAAAGCAGGTGGCAGCGGACGAGGGACGGGACCTGCGCACCAGGATAAGGGGGTTGGAAGAAGAGGTACGTGGCTTGGACAGCCAGCTTAATGAACTACTGCTCCGGGTGCCCAATATTCCCCAGGCAACAGTGCCGGTGGGTAGCAGTGAAGAAGACAACGCTGTGGTACGCTCCTGGGGAGAGACAAAGAGCCCTGCCTTCCCGCCGAAACCGCACTGGGAACTGGGTGAATCGCTGGGCATCATTAGCTTTGAATGGGGAGTGAAGCTATCCGGCACCCGTTTCTACGTGCTTAAGGGCATGGGCGCCCGGCTGCAGAGAGCCCTCATCACCTTTATGCTCGACCTCCACACCTCGAAGCATGGCTACCAGGAGGTATACCTGCCCTTTATGGTCAAGAGGGAATGTATGCTCGGCTCCGGTAACCTGCCTAAATTCGCCGACAACCTGTACCACGATGAAGAAGACGACCTCTGGTTTGTCCCTACCGCCGAGGTACCGATTACCAACCTGCACCGTGACGAAATCATAACACCGGGCACATTGCCCCTCTACTATGTTGCCTACACCGCCTGTTTCCGCCGGGAGAAGATGTCGGCGGGTAAGGATACCCGCGGTATCAAGCGGGGACACCAGTTTGACAAGGTGGAGATGTATAAGCTTACCGAGCCGTCTACCTCTAACGAGGAGCTGGAAAAGATGGTCGATAACGCCGAGGATGTCTGTCGGAAGCTGGGACTGCCCTACCGTATCCTGGAGCTCTGCACGGCTGATCTGGGCTTTGCCTCCACCAAGTCCTATGACGTAGAGATGTGGGCACCCGGTTGTGGTGAGTGGCTGGAGGTCAGTTCCTGCTCCAACTGCGGTGATTTCCAGGCGCGGCGAACCAACATCCGCTACCGTCCCGCCCCCGATGCCAAGGTGCAGTTCGTGCATACCCTAAACGGTTCCGGGTTAGCCCTGCCCAGGGTTCTTATCGCCGTAATGGAAAACTACCAGAACGCCGATGGTACTATCACCGTTCCCGAAGTCCTGCAGCCCTATGTGGGCGCTAAGGTGATTAAATAGTCTGAATCGCTCTAAGCAGAGCGGTTAGCCGGTCCTTTATAATCAGGAGGTAGCAATGGAGCAAGAGGACATAATTCCGGAAGGGTTGGAGGGTAAGACCGAGCGAGAGCGTCTGGAAATCATTGAGCGCTGGGAGCACCTGCATGACCTCAAAAAGGATATCCTTGATGGCAAGGTACCTGAAGAGAGTAAGCAACTGTCCGAGATAGAAAGTGAGCTCGACCGGCTGAGTAAACAGCTGTTGCCCAGGGAGCCGGTGCCGGAGTCTGGCATATTGATTAAAGGCAGGAAAAGGTATGTCCTGTGCCCGCGCTGCGGGACATTTGTTCACCTTACCAGGAAAAGGGTTGATGAGGTAGTGCTGGCGTTTGAAGAAGAGTCTGAAGAAGACCAGTCGACCAGCAGGTATCTGCTTAAGAGCATAAAATGCCCTATCTGCAGGTGGGGGCTGGGTATACCTGAAGAGTAGTATTGCCCGGTATTGTTGACAGAGACTTCCTGGCTGTCTTGATTAGTGTTCGCTGGCCTGCGACGGGCTGACTGCCGGACAAAGGGTTAACACTTAAGCAGGTTCATACTCAGGTACCGCTCTGCTCTATCCGGTAGAACGGTAACTACCTTATCGTACTTCCCGGCTATTTTCAGAGCAACCAGTATATTGGCACCGGAGCTTATGCCGACCAGCAGTCCGTATTCACGAAAGAGGCGTCTGGTCATCTCGACCGCCTCCTCGCTTCCCACCGTTACAGCCTCATCAACCTTACTCATATCCACTATTTTGGGGATAAAGCCATCACCAATCCCCTGAATTTTATGCTCTTTAATCCGGGCTTCACTGCCGCCAAACATAACCGAGGCCTCTTCAGGTTCAACAGCGATTACTTTCACCCCGGGATTAGCCTCCTTCATCACACCGGCAATACCCATTAGCGTCCCGCCGGTGCCAACGCCAGCCACGACAGCGTCCACCGCCCCGATCTCGTTCAGAATTTCCTTACCTGTTTTTTCCTGTGCCCTGATATTGTTGGGATTGCTAAACTGACGGGCGATAAAGGTCTTCGGCCTCCGGGCAATTTCCTCTGCCTTTTCGATGGCTTCCTTAAGGCTGCCGCTCTTTGAGGTCAGTACCAGCTCCGCATTAAAGGCTTTCATCATATGCTGCCGTTCTTCACTCATATTCTCCGGCATCACCACAATCATCTTGTAGCCTTTGACTGTAGCACACATTGATAGGGATATTCCCGTATTACCGCTACTTGCTTCAACTATGGTATAGCCCTTTTTCAGTTCCCCCTCTTTTTCGGCAGCCTCGATTATTTCCTTAGCGACCCTGTCCTTGATGCTACCGCTGGGGTTAAGTCCCTCCAGTTTGGCATAAACATTATCTATTCTAATCAGGGGGGTATTCCCGATGGCATCCAGTACGCTGAATTCACTCTTTTTCACTTTGGCAACTCACTCCTCAGTTCATTCTAGCTCTAGCAGGGTAAATTTACGGGTGGGTTTCATGTTCACCTTATAGGATTTTAGCATCTAGGGTGATGGGTATTCAAACTTGAGTGCTTGTCAGTTACGGTTTCATAGTAGCAGAAGTAATCACCGGTCTTGATATGGAAAAGGCTGAGGCATTCTCAATGCCGCCTGCTCAGGTCTCTTTTAGTACAAT